>DAOVRZ010000005.1:0-94215 GCA_030627905.1 Halanaerobiales bacterium | reverse complement strand
TAGCTCGCGTATCTACGCGGGTCGGGAATTTACGCCCTTGGAGTGTTATAGCAAACAAAAGTAGCCTTTAAAAGGTGAAATTGGACACTAAGAACAGGGAAAAATCTTGATATAGACGTTTGTCTATGTTTTAAGTGGCAGAGAGTTATATGAACAATAAAAAAATTTTACCTATCATTGCAATTGTCGCAACTGTTATCCTATGGGGCATATCGTTTATCAGCATAAAGGTATCCTTAGAGGTTCTGCCTCCAATGACTCTAGCTTTATTAAGATTTATAATTGCATCAATTTTATTGGTGCTAGTCCGCGTATTTATGAGTTTTAAACTTAAAAAAACAAATCAAAGAATAAATAAAAAAGATATTCCGTTGATGGCTTTAACTGGATTTATAGGTGTGACATTATACTTTTTCTTTGAAAACTATGGGATTAAGTTGACTACTGCTTCAGCGGCATCGATTATCATTGCTACTATTCCAATTTTTTCATTAATAGCTGAAGCAATTGTTTTTAAAAGTAAGTTAACTACAAAAAAAATAATTGGCGTTATAGTTTCTATGATTGGAGTTTGTTTTATAATTGGAGGAAATTTAACAAAATTATTTTCATCAAACAATGGCAAAGGATATGTCATGATGTTTGCTGCAGTTTTGTCATGGGTAATTTATTCATTAGTTACGAAACCGTTGTTTAAAAAATATTCTCAATTGACGATTGTATTCTATCAAACAATTTATGGTACTATTTTATTAATTCCTTTCGTCATATTTGAAACTACAAATTGGAATTTATTAAATCATACTATTGTTTTAAATGTAGTTTATCTGGGTGTTTTTTGTTCTGCGGTAGGTTATTATCTTTATGTATATTCGTTGGATCATTTAGGAATATCTACATCATCTTTATATTTAAATCTGATTCCGTTAATAGCAATCATAAGCAGTTATTTTATTCTGGGAGAAATGATAAGTTTAAACCAGATTTTGGGTGGGATATTAGTTATAGTTTCGGTTTATCTTGTGACGTGGGAGGGGAAAATGGATACGGGTAGAGTGGTTAAACAAGGCTTAGTAGAGGAAATTTATGAAAAATAAAGGTTTCTTTATCGTTTTTGTTGAGCGCCATTTGTGAATTTTATTTTGTGGCATAAATATAATAAAACTAGAGTTTGGAAAAGGAATAATTAAAGTAATCTAGAAAGATTATTATGAAGATGTATGTATAACTTGCTAAAATGTGTGTGATAATAAATTTTAGTTATGTGTATTTGTTGATAAAGGAGGAATATTATGGAGCTTAAGTGTAAAAATATAGGAATGATTAGTGAAGCTAATATAAAAATAGATGGATTGACGCTTATAGCGGGTGAAAATGACACTGGGAAAAGTACTTTAAGCAAACTTCTGTATACAATAATTAAGTCTTCTGATAAATCTGATACTTCTCAATTATTTATTCAACGTCAAAGAAGTCAAATTCAAAAGTTAATAGATGAAATTTATTTTTTTACTCGGTCAAATGTGGAAGAGGCAGATACAGAAAACATAACTATTTTTAGATTTTTATTAGAGAACCAATTAAAAGAAAATATAAATGAATATTTAGGATTTTCCGAAAAAGATAAGTATTTACTAGAAAATTTATTTAAAAAAGATTTAAAACATATATTTAAAAAAGCAAAATTTAATCTTACAATATTAAATGAAAAATTTTATGATGATATAATAAGCAAGATAGTTGACATTAGTATAGAAGAAATAGATACTACTAAAATATGTGAGTATAAATTTTTAAAATATATAAATTCATTATTTGATGGTGATATAAATAATAAATTTACTGAAAATAATAGTAATATTTTATTAAGAGAAGGAAACACAGATATATTAAAAATTACTATAGAAAATAATAAGCCTATAGAATTTTTTCTTTTGGATGAATTATATATAAAGGATGCAACTTTTATAGAATCACCTATTGTTTTACAAATGTCTGAAGTGATTTACGATGCAAGAACTAGTTTGGATTTAAACGAAGAATTTAGTTTTATAATAGATAAACCTTTTATTAATATTCAAATGAAAGATTTAGTAACTAAATTAAGACAACCAAATATTCCTGATTATTCAGAAAGTGAATCTGAATCTATATCTCAAATAATTAATGGTAATATGTACTATGATGAAAAAGAAAATTCTTTTCGATTTAAAAAAAATGGAGAGAGTTTTAACGCAATTAATATTGCTTCAGGAATTAAGGCATTTGGTATATTACAAATGCTTTTACAAAAAGGATTTGTAAAAGAAAGAATAGTGTTAATTTTAGATGAGCCAGAAGTTAATATGCATCCTAAATGGCAAATTCAATATGCAAAACTTCTTGTATATCTTGTAGAACAATTAAACGTAAAAGTTTTAATAACTTCACATAGCCCATATTTTATTGAAGCTATTAAAGTATATAGTGATAAAAGTAGTGAAGTTGCAAAAAATACATATTTCTATTTATCAGAAAAAAATAATGATAATGTAGTTGATATTATAGAAGTCACTGAACAATTAGAGAAAATATTTGATAAATTGACAGAACCACTTGAAAAATTGGAGAAGGATAACTTAGGTGATCTTTTATGATAAAAAAAATAGAAGATTTTTTTGAGTCAGAGTTTAGTGTTTATAAAAAAACTTTGGCAGAGATAAGTCGTGACACTAAGAATAAAGTATCCTTTATTGATATTACCGAAGGTTTGTATTTGAGTTATGATGATATTGTAGAACAGTTTTATGGTACTACTCCGTGCTCTCCTGATTTAATTCATTTTAAAAATGGTAAAATATATTTTGTTGAATTCAAAAATGGAAAAATAGATAGGAAAAAAGATAAGGATAATTTAAAGCTAAAGGGGATAGAAGGAGGTTTAATTACTTTATATAAAATTTTATCAATGGAATATGAGGAAATTACCTTTGAAGATATAGTTAGCTTAAAAAAAGTTTTTATTATTGTTTATAATAAAGAAAAAAATGAAGATGAAAATTCAAGAACAGGGGCTATAATAACCCATTTTCATTCTTTGCCAGTTCGTTTTGGTTTAGAAATTTACAAGAATACGTTGTTTGAAAATGTTATCACAATTTCGGAAAATATTTTTGTAGAAAAAATTTTGCCCCAATTAGCTTAATTATAAAAGTAATATGATTAGATACAGGTTTCTCGGGATATGCGACATTCTTTGAGCAAAAAAGCGCTAAGAGAATGTCGCATATCCCGAATTTGTTAATACGTCAAGACAAGCCTAACATTTTTAATAGGCTTGTTTTTTTATGTTAGAACAAAAAACACTTGCAACTGATCTAAAAAAGAGTTATAATAATTAAAATGAATAAATTAACATTTATTACAATAACTTATTATATTATTAAAGGAGTGATACGATGTATCATCAACGTAGTGAAAAATTAAAGTGGGTTGGAATAGTTATTCTTATAGGGATATTGGGCTTTGTTTTTTGGCAAAACCAGCGTACAAAAGAAGAGGAGAAGTGGGTTTATCTAACAGAAGTTATTGAGACTGATCAATCGAATCAGACTGGAGAAGATACTTCGCATAGTGAGTATAAAGATGTAAGAAAGATAGGAGTCCATGTAGCGGGAGAAGTAAAGAATCCTGGTGTTTATTTCTTGAATGAAGATTCAAGAGTAGTTGATTTGATTATGTTAGCAGGTGGGGTAACTAAGACTGCAGATTTAAACCAGATTAATCTTGCAGAACCATTGATGGATGGTCAAAAAGTAATTGTTCCTCAGCGAATGACAGTTGTGAGCACAACTACTAGTGGAGCAGGTATATACACATTTTCATCTAGCAGTACAACAAGTTCAAGTTCAAAGAAAATTAGTATAAACTCTGCTTCTAAAGAACAATTAGAGACAATATCTGGAGTTGGGCCAAACAAGGCAGAGGCAATCATTCGGTATCGAGAGCAGAATGGAAGATTTCGCAAGTTAGAAGATTTAAAAAAGGTTGGTGGAATAGGTGAAAAGACTTTTGAAAAGCTGAAAGATCAAATAACTCTTTGAAAAGGGAGAGATTTTTTTGAAGTATAGTGTACAAGAAGAACTCTGGGCCAGCTATCTTGAACAAAAAAGCATCTTCAAACATTATCCTGCTATTATTTCATTAATCCCTTTTATTTTGGGAAGTATTTTCTGGAGAGTATCCCAGGTTCAGTGGAATTGGTACAGAAGAGAATTGCTGTATTTACCTCATGGGATAATTTTTCTTATAGGTACTCTCATTATTTTTCGATCTTCTTGTTGGCGCTTTTTGTTAGTTTTACGCAAAAGGCCATATTATTTTATTTTGCTATTGCTAATATTCTTGGGTGGTTTTTATTATACAGATTATCACTGGAAAAGGACTGCTTTCCCGTTTCATTTGCCAGATAAGACTATCTTGGAAGAAACCTTCATTATGGAAGGGCAATTGCTCGGCTATGATGGAGTAGAAGAGCAAAAATGGATAGTTAAATCTGAGAGAATTGTCCTTAAAAGTTTTATTGAAATGCCAATCCCACAGATCCAAGGAAAAATACTGGTGGTATCCCCTGAAGTTTCATCAAACTCTGTGATTCAAGTTGGAGATCATTTATTATTCATGGGGAAATTACTACCTTTCTCGAAAGCAACGAATCCTGGTCAATTTGATTATCAACGGTTTCAGCGATATTCTGGCTTTTGCTGTCAGATGATTGAAACACAAGTTTATTTTAAATTTCGTCCATCTTTTAATTTTTCGCGATGGATTGATATGGCAAAAAAGAGAGCATCAGATTTTTTTCTCACTCATATATCTGAATCCAGTTATCCACTAGTGATGGTTTTATTAACAGGAGAGAAAGATTATTTAGATGATCTTAAGAAAAATCAGATCCAGAATTTAGGCTTAAGTCATCTATTGGCGATTTCAGGTTTACATCTAGGTTTAGTGGTTATAGGGTTAAAAAAGATCTTACTTTGGCTAAGGGTTTCTCCAAAATATACTCCATGGATTTTAATCATTGGAATCTGGTTTGCTGTTATTTTTGTGGGTTGCCCACCATCTGCACTAAGAGTGGGAATTTACCTTACCTTGACACAGTTTGGCGGTCTTTTGCGCCAGCCAATTAAACCACTCAATCTTTTAGGAGTGACTGCATTTATTATTCTAATAATCAATCCTCTGACACTTTTTCTTGTTGGTTTCCAACTTTCCTTTTCCGTCTACCTTTCCATTTTATTACTATATCAGCCTATTTTTCATGGAGTGAGTATATTTTTTAAGGAAACTTCATTGGTTGGTCAAAAAGTAAAGCAATCTCTCTCTCTGTCGATTGCGGCTTTTCTAGGTTCTGCCCCACTGGTTTTATTTCATTTTTTTCAACTTCCATTGCAAGGAATTCTGATTAATCTTTTGGCCGTCCCTTTGATTGGTATAATTTTAGCTTTGATTTTAATCTCTCTGATAGTGGGGCTAATTTCTCCGTTGTTGGGGAGTTATCTTACCGTGATATTAGATTTATTGGTTTGTGTTTTTAATCAGTTAATATGTTTCTTTAATCAGAAATTTCCAGAAGTGTGGCAGCCAGGGCGTCCATTGATGCTCTGGATAGCTATCTTTTATTTAACGATTTGGGTATTATGGAGATGGTTTGAAAAACGCTCCATGCCAATTTTCTGGAAACGTAAGAAAATAGGTTTAATATATCAATATCTAACCTTGATTATTATAATTGGTGTTGGACAATTTATTACTATACCAGAGAATCAATTGGAATGGGTATTATTAGATGTAGGACAGGGAGATGGGATGTTTATTAAGATTCCTGCTGGCCCGACTATGTTAATCGATGGCGGGGGAAAACCTGGGGTGGGAGATAAAAATTACACTGGTGAAAATATTTTGAAACCATTTCTTCTAAGTCGAGGCATAAAAACGATAGATCTACTTTGTGTAACCCATTTTGATGCAGATCATGTAAAAGGATTACTAACAATTCTCGAAAAATTTGATGTTAAAAGTATTTGGGCGCCTTATGGAAGTCAGGTAAACTATGCACTTGAAATGGAGAAATTAGCTCGCATGAAAGGAATACCTATATACCATCCAGTTCGAGGTCAAGTCCTCGAAATAGGTAATGGAAAAATTGAGATTCTTCATCCTGAATTTGAAGTTAATTATGAGAATGAAAATGATCGTTCGCTTGTATTTAGACTTAAATTTCAGGGAATAAGAATTTTATTAACAGGCGATCTGGGTGAAAAGGAAGAAAAAAAATTAGTTGATGATCAAATAGAGATTGAATCTGAATTATTAAAAGTGGGGCACCATGGTAGTAAATTTTCTACTTCACCTTCCTTTTTACAGAAGGTCAATCCTTTCATCGCGCTGATTTCAGTAGGCAAGAATCGTTACGGACATCCAGCAGAATCAATAATTAATAGATTAAAAGCAAGCGGCTCCCAGATTTGGAGAACAGATGAGAGTGGGGCGATACAAATTTTAATTCACGAAAAAGAGATAAGTATAAAAAAATTTCGAGAATGATGTATAAAACACAAATATTCTTAACATAATAATCTTGATGAGAAGAAAGAGGAAAAATGTGTTAAGGCTTTGCCAGATGTTTTAATCTGGAAGGGGAGAAAGGGCATAAAAAGAGCGGATATAGAATCCGCTCTTTTTATGGAACTCAAGCTCTATTCGGCTACTAGCTACTCTCTACTGATTGGTACCTCCGGCTATTTGGTTTTCATAAGCTTCTACCATTTTACGAACCATGTGACCGCCAATGGCGCCAGTATCACGAGTAGTCATTTCTCCCCAGTAACCACTTTGAGGAGTTTGAATTCCTAATTCTTGAGCTACTTCATATTTAAACTGCTCCATCGCTCTAGCTGCTAATGGGTTTACAAGCGTATTAGATTTTTGACCACCTGCCATTTGGTCCACCTCCGTTTAGAGTTTTAGTTTCCTTTCATTTGAGTGATCTATGATTATTGACCACCCATACCGCCACCACCTGATAGTTTGTTTTCGTAAGCTTCAACCATCTTACGAACCATGTGACCACCGATTGCTCCAGTGTCACGAGTAGTCATTTCGCCCCAGTAACCACTTTGAGGAGTTTGAATCCCTAACTCTTGCGCTACTTCATACTTAAATTGTTCCATAGCTTTTGCTGCTAATGGATTAACGAGAGTGTTGGATTTTTGACCACCTGCCATTTTAGTCACCTCCTTTCGTTTGGTGTAATTCTAGTATGTGAAGGATTTCTATTCTGTATTCTAGCAATCTTGGCTAGTCTTATGAGTGACTACCAGCATAGGAAATGTATGGTGAAAAAAACGTGAAATCAAGCTTATTTTCTATGCTTTTTAAGAAATAAGTAAAATATAACATTTCAAAAGTTATATTTTATTGAGAACCTTATACTATACTTAGAGCTCAAATTCATAAGTTAATTGATTAACGCAGGAATTTACTTATTTGTAGCGAACTTATCTAGTTGAAAGGGTGTGAACTAATGGAACAAATCAAGAAAATATTGAAGTCCAAATTAGAAAATTTAAAACCTCTTTATCTTTTATATGGAAATGAGCCCTATTTAATAGATAAGTTTATCAAAAATTTTATTGAGCGATTTGTTGATCCTGGAATGAAAGATTTTATGTTAAGCTATATTCAAGAGAATGAAGAGAACTTTGACGATAGACTTTATGAAGTTTGTCATACTATTAGTATGATTTCACCATACCGGATTGTAATAGCGCGTTGTCAGGATCGATTGACTGTTAAGAAAGATGATAAAGTGTTAAAAAAACTATTTACTGATTTTCCTCCAAATACAGTGTTGCTATTGACATCGTCAAGAAAACCTGATGGAAAGCTTGGATTTATCAAAAAAGCAAAAGAGATTGGTGAATTGATTGAATTTACTCCTTTGCAGTATCAAAACCTTGATAAATGGATTCAGCAACAGTTTGCAGAAGAAGGAAAAAAAATCGCTGGAAATGGACTTAATTTTTTGGAGGAGAATTTTCATAATAATCTTCAACGACTCAAATCAGAGATTGAAAAAATTATCATCTATGTGGGCGATAAAGAGTTGATTACAATAGAGGATGTTAAAGATGTTATTAGTAAAGATGCTCTTTTAAAGGATAATATTATATTTGATTTGGTGGATGCTGTTGGAAATCGTAAAATTCGAAATGCTTTAATGATTCTAGAAAAAATGGAGAGAGAAGGGGAACCATTATTAGTGATTTTGACAATGTTTGTTCGGCAACTTCATTTGATCATGTTTTCGAAAGAGATGGCAGATCGAGGATTTCCACCAGAGGATACTGCAAAACGCTTGAGGCAGCATCCTTGGCCTATTAAAAAATGTTATAGTCAGGCCAGAAACTTTACTACAGAGGAACTGGAACTAGCGCTAGAGCGGATGCTACAGGCAAATTATGATATTATGACAGGAAAATATCCTGAAAAGTTGGCGCTTCAACTTGCGTTAATTGATATGAAAGATTTAAAAGGAATGCACTAAGGATAAAAGCAGAGATATAGATGGCATGATTAGCCCACAAAAAGTAGTCGCACAAAAGCTCAGGTGCCATATATAGTACTGAATTGGCGGTTTCAGTACTATATATGGTACCTGAGTGCGACTAAAATACTTTTTGTGGACGAATCATGGCATTCTATATCTCTGCTTCTTTGTTTACATATTTTATTTTTTATTAGTTTCAATTTTTACTGGAATATTCATTTTTATGAGTTTCCTGAAAAATATTCTTTCAATTTCGTTTTCCTTAGTTAAATTGCCAAAAGATAAATATAAATGTTCTTTAAAGCTGATAGAGGCCATTTTTATCTTGTTTCCTGTACTAGGAGGTGGATAAGCTTCAAACCTTTCAATATGATCATTTAATTCATGAGGCATAGTGATTTTGCCCATGTTGGATAAACTAGAAGTGTAGCAATTTTCTCCTCTACTACTATTACTATAAAATAATACTAGAATTAAATCTTTTAAGATAAGTGGAAATAGTCTAGTTAATAGTGACATTTCACTATTAACGTTTTTCGCTATTCGCTGGTTTATATATTTTTTATCGACTTCTATTTGCATAAAATGGTGTACATATTTTAAAAGTTCTTTAAAAGTATATTCTCCAAGTCTAGGGTCTATTTCTGGAGTTATGCTAATAAAAAAATTTCGCATAGTTTTAGAGGGATATATCTTTCTTAGATTAACAGGTACATTTAGGATGATAGGTTTCATAACACGTCTTTGCTTTTGGGGTGGTAAAGAATATAGGAAATCTAAAATTGTTTCAAAATATAGGGCAATCAAAAACTCTGTTAAAGTAAAACCATACTCTTTTGCTTTTGCTAATATATCTTTTACAGGAATAATCCCTGTAATGATGTGATATACTCTTTTATCCTCAAGAGGAAATGGAAAATGGTAAGCTTTATTTTTTTTAGGTGGCGTGGGAATTCGATTATTATAATATTTCTTATAAGCATCTTCATATTCTTCTTGATCTGGTTCATAATCCCACTTAGAAAATTCATCTGATTCATTTACAATAATTCCATTTAATCTAAAGTATTCTATAACGAGTGATTTTAGAAAAGTCATGGCTCCAGTTCCATCAGTCAAACTATGTGAAAATTCTACAGATATTTTTTTTTGAAAGTATAAGACTCTAAAAGAAAAAAAGTTTTTATTTTTTTTTTGAATACTCATACATGGATAGTAAGTTTCCTTTTCGATACTAGGGGATTTATCAGTTTGCTCAAAATAATACCAAAAAACACCTCTCTTGAGATGTACTTGAAAATAAGGGAAACGAATAATAATCTTATTAAGAGCTTTCTGTAAAAGATCTGGGTTAACATTATCAACTAAAGTTACAGACACTCGAAAAAAAGTGGTAACTCTGGGTGACATGATAGAAGGATATAGCTTGCCAGCATTATCAAGGGTAAACCATTTATTTTTATGATCTGTCATAACTAGTGCCTCCAATATAATTCTAAACTCTATCAAAAAAGATAGTGTAATTAGATATATTCTCGGAAATTGTGATTTCTCCTGTTGTTTTTAAATAAACTATTTTTAAATAAAAAAGATACCTCACTGTGGAGGTATTTTAGGCTGCAAATATTATCTTTTGAGATAAGACCCCCACTTATAGAAGTGGGGGTAATTGTTTTTAATCTTCAGTGGGGGTAGAATCCCCCACTGAAGCCCCGATGTTCAGCTTTAGCTGAACGAGTTCACTGTACAGGAATTAAGATAATCTGGTCTGGGAAGATAAGATCTGGGTTTATTAAATTATTGAATTTAGCAAGAGTTTGCCAGGTAGTTTGGAATTTTTCAGCAATCTTCCAGAGATAATCATTAATCTTTACAGTATAAGTTTGACCTAGTTTGCCTTCAGCTTTTAATTCGATAACATTCAAAGCTACGATATTTGGAGTTCTACCATCTTCAGTAAAAGGAATGGTGATTTCGCCTTTTCGTACCATTGTGAAGATGATTTCTTTATATGGGCTTTCCAAATCTGCACCAATAATCTTCCAGTTGTTATCAATTTCAGGATTAAGAATTCCGTTCTTTTCTTCTTGTAAATATCTAATGATCAAGTCACGTACTCGACCATCATCTTGATATTTTTCATAAGAATCAAAGTACTTATCTTCATCTTTGACAAAGCCTTCTTTTAGCAATGTTCCGAAACGATAATTATTGATTGCTAATTTGTACACTTGATCATCTTGAACAGATTTTTCGTTGAACTTGAGATTTGTCACTCTATTACCAGCATCTTTAGAGATATCAACATCATATGTAACCCCAGCGAACATATCATAGTTATAAGCTCGAACTTTAGGATTAAAGCTAACAGTGATATCTCCTGGTTTATAAGTATTGTAATAATTCATTGACCATTCCATATATGCTTTTAGGTTCTTACCAGTGATTTTTACACCAATAAGGGTATTATCATATTTATAAATATAAGCTGCATCTTTTTTCTTAAATGGACCTTTTTTCAAGTTGGAGCCAATGTTGAATAAAGCTGCTGAGGCGATATCAGCATCAGCATAGAACATTTGAACTGTATTAATTATATCTATTACTGCAGTATCTTGAATTTGAGAAGTAGGTATAGTTGTTACTTTATCTTCACCAGTTATGTAGTCTACTCTATCTATAAAATCAGCTGTAACTTCTCCAACTACTTTATTAGCTTCAGCTAAACTTGCCTTATGAACGCTGGCGAATTTGTTGAGAAGTTCTTGATCAGCGTCTACTGGTTTTGTTTCTAGGTTAGTCGTTGTTACACTCTCAATTGTCCAGACATCACCAGATTTGCTAAGTTTAATTTCTGCTTTACCTAAAGCTGCGCCAAATTGACCTGGTTCAATGATTTTTACTCCATTTACTTCTTTGTCATCAAATTTTGCGTGTTTGTGACCAGTGTAGATTACGGAAAATTCAGGACAAGCGGTTGCAACAGCATTAGCTCCGTCTGTTTTAGTATATTCAGAAGTATCAGACATATGGAAAACACCAACTAACACATCATATTTGCCTTCCAATTCTTTAACAACTTTTTTGGCTTCCTCAACAGGATCTACAAAGGTTAATCCTTTAAAATGATCAGGGTTGCTAGCTTCCCATTTTGGAATATGAGGAGTAATAAGACCTACGATAGCAACTCGAACACCATTTCTATTGAAAATAGCGTAAGGCTTTACATAACGGGTTCCATCTTCTTTATAAATATTTGCAGCTAAAACATTTCCATTAAAGGCTGCAATATTTTTGTTTAAAAAGTCTAATCCATAGTTGAATTCGTGATTTCCAAGGGTCCAGGTATCATATTTTATATAGTTGAATACTTGGATCATTGGGTGAACAGGATCATCATTAAATAAATCTGCGAGATTATCCTGTAGAAGGTCACCTGCATCAACTAAAATTGCTTCTGGATTTAAAGCCCGTTCTGCTTTGATTAAAGTCTGGATTTTTGCTAAACCAGCGTCAGAGTCATTAGAATCAGTAGCATAGTAATAAGGATAAATCCTTCCATGCAAATCAGATGTACCTAAAATCGTAATAATCTGCTCTTCTGTAGCAAGAGAAGGTAAAACAATTACCACCAACATCGTCAAAACCAGCATAAGTACAAAAAGCTTTTTCTTTAGTCTAGTCATTTGAAATCCTCCTTTTTAAATTAGTGTGCAATATTTATTATACTTTAGTTTATATGGAATATCAATAAAATTTACCAAACTTTTAAGATTATTTTGCATATTAAAAAATTTTTTTGAAAAAAAGTTGTTGATTTTTTTTGTAAATAAGTATATACTAATATACGAATATAGTGACTTTAATTGAAAGGAGGAAAATGAATGAAAATTAATGACATTATTGAATTCACCAAATGTTTTTCCAATGAATCTCGATTGAAAATAATTAAATTATTAGCAGAGAAAGAGCTATGTGTTTGTGAATTAGAGGCTATTACTGGTCAAACTCAATCAAGTATATCACAACATTTACGGATTCTCTTTCAAGCTGGATTGGTAGAAAAAAGACGGGATGGTCAGTGGATTTATTATAAACTGAATCATGAAAGCTTTAGAGAAAATTTAAAGGGGATAGAGGAATTTGTTACTAGTTCCTTAATTGAACTTCCAGATCTCCAGGAAGAATTACTACGGTTTCAATCTTTAGAGCAGAATGAACTGGTTCGAAAATGTAAGGGATTATGTTAATTTTTTATTAATCATATTAGAATATAATAATATATTAATTTGAGGAGGTTGTTAAGGGTGTTACAGTGGTTTGCGGATTTTGTAGTATATAATTTATTTAATATTGCTGAGGGAAGTAAGTTAGGGGATGCTATCAATTTTTTTATTTATGATTCGTTAAAAATTATTATTTTACTATCATTTATGATTTTTGTAATTTCTATTCTGCGTAGTTTTTTTCCACCTGAACGGGCCAGCCAACTTTTGAGTGGTAAGAAACTATTTGTTGGAAATGTGATGGCTTCAGTACTAGGTGTTATTTCACCTTTTTGTTCTTGTTCAACAGTACCTATCTTTATTGGATTTGTTGAATCTGGAATTCCATTGGGTGTGACATTTTCTTTTTTGATAACATCACCTATTGTAAATGAGATTGCCTTAGTGATGTTATTTACTCTCTTTGGTTGGAAGATTGCAACATTGTACCTCATAAGTGGTATGTTAGTAGGGATTGTAG
Source organism: Halanaerobiales bacterium (assembly GCA_030627905.1). Classification (GTDB taxonomy): domain Bacteria; phylum Bacillota; class Halanaerobiia; order DY22613; family DY22613; genus JAGMES01. Next base: position 80,876 of record DAOVRZ010000005.1, on the reverse strand, counting down.
GTGGAATTATCATTGGGAATTTGAAACTTGAAAAAGAAGTTGAAGAATATGTATATGAGATCAAAATGGGGGAAAGACATATAGAAAAGATGACATGGCAGCAAAGATTTGTGTTTGCTAAAGATGCTGTAGTGGATATTGTCAAACGAATTTGGATATATGTCTTGATTGGTATAGGAATTGGAGCTTTAATTCACGGTTATGCCCCTGCGGAGCTTTTAAGTCGCTATGCTGGCGAGAATAATCCTTTTGCAATTTTTGTGGCTGTTGTTTTGGGAATCCCTTTGTATTCAAATGCAGTTGGAACAATTCCAATTATTCAAGCATTAATCGGGAAAGGTGTAGGAGTGGGAACAGCACTAAGTTTTATGATGGCTGTGGTTGCTCTTTCACTTCCAGAGATGATTATCTTGCGTAAAGTTATTAAACCAAAGTTGATTGGTATCTTTGTAGCGATCGTTGGAGTTTCTATAATTTGTGTAGGTTATCTGTTTAACATAATTTTATGATTAACCCACAAAAAGTAGTCGCACAAAAGCTTGCATACCACATAAAGTACTGAATTGGCGGAGTCAGTACTTTATATGGTATGCAAGTGCGACTAAAATACTTTTTGTGGTCGAATCATTTATAATTTTGAGAAGGAGGTGAAGGAGATTATGGAAATCAAAATTTTAGGTGGAGGTTGTGCTAATTGTGTAAAATTAATTGATCTTACCAAAGAAGCTTTAGCTGAGTTGGGGTTAGAAGCTAATATTGAAAAGGTTACAGATATGCAAGACATTCTTTCCTATGGGATTATGCGTACTCCTGGACTTGTAGTAAACGAAGAGGTCAAGGTATCTGGTAGAGTTCCAAAGAAAGATGAGATTAAGGAGATTCTTCAACTTTGAAAAAACAGCATCTGCTATTGAAGCTCAAGCAGAAATGCCTAGTGGATTTGCAGAATTGTTTCGGATGGGAAAAGGCTAATTAATAAACAACTTTCGTAGTTTAGTGCAAAGTTGAGTTAATAATAAACTTGTTGTAATAAAAAAAACCGAGCCTGTAAAGGATCGGTTTTTTTACATGTTGAAAAAGTACATTTTATTAAGCGTTAGCTTGAAGATTATTGAACATCTTATTAAGTCTAGACTTCTTACGGGCAGCATTATTCTTATGAATGATACCCTTCTTAGCAGATCTATCAATAGTACTCTCAGCTCGTACTAATTCGATTTGCGCAGTCTCCATTTCACCTGCAGCAATAGCGCTTTCGAAACGCTTAATTGCAGTGCGAAGAGCAGATCTATTTTGACGGTTACGCAAAGTTTTCTTTTCAGTAATCTTTACTCTTTTCTTAGCTGATTTAATAATAGGCATATTAAGAGTCACCTCCTTCGAAAGAATCCCAAATCATGCAACTGCACGATGTGTATAATCCCCTTAACTATGTTCAAATCGTTTAGGACGAGTGTCCCATACGATTTATTCACACAACATCTTGAATTCTATCATGACTTAGAAAAAAATGCAAGGGGATTTAATGAAAAATACAATAAGTGTCGGAATTATTTTTCCCGATCTGGTGTAAAATAAACCTGTTTATATCGAGACACGGTATAATCGAACGGTTTTTTGCACACAAGATTGTGTACTTGTACACCACATATTAATATTCGCTATCTTTCTTAATTTTCCTTTATTTTTTTTCAAAAATACTTTTGCTCTTATAATGAATAAGTTTTCTATTTTTAGGTAAAGATATTCTTGTAACACAAGAGAGGGGTGAAGAGTAAATGGTAGGTTGGTTTGGGGCGATAATTCGTTTTTTTATTTCTGCAATTGTTCTATTGGCAGTGAGTTTCTTTGTACCAGGTTTTAAGATTGTTGGATTTTATAATGCACTTTTAGCAGCGATTGTAATTTCTATAATTGGTTATATTATTGAAAGAATACTTGGTGAAAGAGACTCACCCCAAAGTCGTGGCCTTGTTGGTTTTGTTACTTCTGCAGTAGTAATATGGATTATTCAATTTATTATAGTCCAGATGGAGGTTACAATTATTGGAGCTTTATTAGCTGCTTTGGTGATAGGAATTATTGATGCTTTTGTTCCTACAGAACTTCGTTAGTTGAAAAGGGGGATTTTATGCAACCTTTAGATCAAACGTTACAGGTCTATACGGATTTAGCTGTTGAAGCACAAGAGATGGCTGTTCAGCGAACAGGTGGTGAAATTGAAGGTGTTTCGATTAAAGAAGAAAGAAAACCTTATTCAGTGGTCACAAGAATTGAAGTATTAAATGAAAAAGCATCATCTGCAATTGGTAAACCAGTTGGGGAGTATGTGACTATTGAGGCTCAGGGCCTTTCAACAAACAATCGGGAAGTGCATGACACCCTTAGTGGTGTTTTGGCTGAAGAATTAGAAAGATTAATAGATTTTGAAAATTTACCGAAAGAGCCTACTATTTTTGTAGTAGGTTTAGGAAATTGGAATGCCACACCTGATGCTTTGGGGCCACAGGTGATTCATGATATGATGATTACACGCCATCTTTACGATGAAGTTCCTCCCGAATTAAAAGAAGGACTTCGTTCTGTTTGCGCTCTCTCACCAGGTGTTATGGGATTAACCGGGGTACAAACTGCTGAAATTATCAAAGGTGTTGTTGATCGTGTTCGTCCTGATGTCCTGATAGCGATTGATGCCTTGGCTGCTAGAAGTGTAAGTAGATTAGGTACAACAATTCAATTAAGTAATACTGGAATTCATCCGGGTTCTGGATTAGGAAAAAAGAGAACTGGAATAACTAAAGAGACAATGGATATTCCAGTAGTAGCAATTGGAATTCCTACTGTTGTTTATGCGACTACTATCGCTAGTGATGCTGTTGACAGAGTTTTATCTAGTTCTAAATTTGCTGGAGAGGATGCAAACACCTATAAACAGCTTGAAAAAGGTTTTAAAAATCAGATTGTCAACGATATTCTTCGACCTTTCTTAGGGAATTTAGTTGTGACTCCTAAAGGGATTGATGAATTTATACAAGATATGTCTCGGTGTATAGCTGGAGGAATCAATATTTCTCTTCATCCAGAGATAACCGTGGATAATCACTCAATGTATTTTGCTTAACACAAGATGTGCAAAAGCACAATATTTTTAAAGTATGTGCTAGCACTCTGTGATTAATATGCATACCCAATGCTATCGCGTTCTTACGCGAGGAATAATCACCACTTTGTCTTCATATATTTTTATGAAGAAAACAAAGGTGGTGATTTTTTCATGGTAAAGAACAAGCTATTTATGATATTAATTATTTTGTATACAATTTTCTTTTCATTTGTGGTTGGGTTGATAATTCATAAATTCACTTCAGCACCAACACAATATACATCACCCACTGTTTCCTTCAATAGTGACAATTCTTTAGATGTTTCCGAGAAACTTACACCAGAGAATTTGGTAGATCAAATTTATGAATGGATGCAATTGGATTCAGAGAGGTCAAAATCTATTATAATAGATGGAATCCCTACGATTTCTAGTTCACAACAGTTACCTGAAAACCAATGGAGATTTTGGGATTTTATAATTGAACCAAAAGATTGGATTAAAAATTGTATTGATTGGGTTTTTGGTATTAATTTTGGTAAACCAGAAACTTATTTATCTACAAGTATTCCACAATTAGATTCTTCTCAAGAGATTGTGGAAGTTATAGCTGTTCAGTCAAAAAATTCGGAATATAATAAATTGATAAATGATAATAATAGAGAACCAAGAGTGATTAAGAGTGAAGCAGGAACTATCTATTTGAATATTCCCAAGGAAGAGATGATTTTTAAACCTATCACTCCTGAGGTTGATGTTGCTTTTCGAGAAGAAAATAAAGTTGAAAAAAACTCTTTGGTTGAAATTGTTAATCGTAAACCTCGGGTGTTAATTTATCATACACATACTTCAGAGACTTACGCAGATGATAAGTACCCCAAGGATAATCTTTGGCATACTTATTTGCCTCACCTAGGAAACATTGTTATTGTTGGAGAGACATTGAGTACACGCTTACAAGAATTGGGATTTGAGGTATGCCATGACCAGACTAGCTATGATGGAAAAGAGTTTCATTTAGCTTATGACAATTCGAGGAAAGGTATACAAAATATACTAGAAAAAGAATGTTTTGATATGGTTATAGACATACATAGAGATGGAGTAGAACTTCCAAAAGAAGAATATGTAATGAATATTAAGGGAAAACCAGCAGCTAAGGTATTATTCTTTGTTACCAAAGGTCAAGTTGATTATTCAACGGCTGGTGGACATGATTGGAAGACTAATTATAGTTTATGTAGCGCTTTGGTAGAAAAAATTCAAGAGAAATATCCAGGATTATTGCGAAGAGTAATGATTAGGGAAAATAAAAGATATAATCAGGATTTACATCCTCAAGCATTACTTTTTGAAGTTGGTTGTCAAAAGAACACAACTGCAGAAGCAGTTTATTCAGCACAACTATTAGCTGAAGTAATTGCTGAACTATTTAAAGAACAACCTGTCTTCCTCCTTGATTAAAGTTGAATGGAATGTTATAATGAAAAATGAATGTTTAGTCGCGCTAGTGCGCTCGGCTTTTACGAAGGAGGAAATTTTTGTATGAGTAAGATACAAGTCAAAGATAAGATTCGAAACTTTTGTATTATTGCACATATTGACCATGGCAAATCAACTCTTGCTGACCGGTTATTAGAATATACCGGAGCTCTTTCTGAACGTGAGATGGAGGAGCAGGTCTTAGATAGTTTGGATATTGAGCGAGAGAGAGGTATCACTATTAAGGCTCAAGCAGTACGATTAAATTACACCGCCAAAGATGGTCAAGATTATATCTTAAATTTAATTGATACACCTGGTCATGTGGACTTTACTTATGAAGTTTCCAGAAGTCTTGCTGCCTGTGAAGGAGCGCTATTAATAGTGGATGCTACTCAAGGAGTAGAATCCCAAACAATGGCTAATGTCTATCTTGCCTTAGAACATGATCTTGAGATTATTCCTGTTATCAATAAAATCGATTTACCCAGTGCTGATCCTGAACAGGTAAAATTACAGTTGGCCGATCTGGGCATTGATCCTGAAGAAGCAATACTGTGTAGCGCAAAAACAGGAATAGGGATTCAAAATGTGTTGGAGGCTGTAGTTAAATATGTCCCAGCCCCACCTGGAGAAGTGGATAAGCCTTTACGAGCTTTAGTATTCGATTCACTGTATGACCCTTATTTGGGTGTTGTTGCGTATATTAGGGTGATGGAAGGTAGTATTCAACCAGGAATGCGGATGAAGTTAATGATTTCTGAAAAATCTTACGATGTTGATCAGGTCGGTATCTTCTCTCCATCTATGGTTCCTACTAAACAACTTATGGCAGGAGAAGTAGGCTATGTAACAGGTAGTATTAAAGAAGTTAAATATTGTCGTGTTGGTGATACTATCACTGATGCTAATAATGAAGCGAGTGAACCTTTAACAGGCTATCATGTTGCAAAACCGATGGTGTTTAGTGGTTTATATCCTGTTGATAGCGCAGATTATTTGGAATTACGTGATGCTTTAGAAAAACTACAGTTAAATGATGCTTCTTTAGTTTTTGAAGCAGAAGTATCTGAAGCTTTAGGTTTTGGATTTCGGTGTGGTTTTTTAGGGTTACTACACATGGATGTAATTCAAGAACGCTTAGAGAGAGAATATAATCTGGATTTGATTATGACATCACCATCTGTTATCTATCGTGTTACTTTGAAAAATGGTGAGGCACAAGAGATTGGTAATCCAGCTTTATTTCCTGACCAAAACTTGATTGAAAAAATCGAAGAACCTTATGTAATGGTAACTATTCTTACTCCAGAAAGTTATGTTGGACAAGTAATGGAACTGAGCCAACAACGTCGTGGAACTTTCAAAGATATGCAGTATCTTGATACAGATAGAGTAAAGCTGATTTATGATATCCCTCTTAGTGAGGTAATCGTTGACTTTTTTGATCAGCTAAAATCTCGTACTAAAGGGTATGCAACTTTAGATTATGAAATGACTGATTATGTAGAAAGTGACATGGTTAAACTGGATATTCTGCTTATGGGTAAACCAGTAGATGCTTTGTCTGTTATTGTTCATAAATCTGATACCATGCGTAAAGGTCAAAATCTCTGTCGCAAGTTAAAAGAATATATTCCAATGCAACTTTTTGAGGTACCCATTCAGGCAGCTAATGGTACTAAAGTAGTGGCCAGGGTAAATATTAAAGCTAGACGTAAAAATGTACTTGCCAAATGTTATGGTGGAGACATTACTCGAAAGAAGAAACTTTTAGAGAAACAGAAGAAAGGTAAAAAGCGGATGAAATCTATCGGGGCTGTTGAGATTCCACAGGAAGCATTTATGGCAGTTCTTAAGATTAATGACGACGATTAATAACAGTTAAGAATTAAGAGTTGAGAATTAAGAATTAAACTTCTTAATTCTCACTTTCTTAATTCTTAATTAAAAAAGGGGTGATTTGTTGGGCACGCGTCGATTGACAAAGAGTAGAAATCATTGGATTGATGGTGTTATTGGTGGAGTTGGTCAATATTTTGGTATTAATCCTGATCTTTTGAGAGTCGTTTTTTTAATTGGGATATTTTTTCTTGATTTTAATTTTCTCATTCCTACTTACATTGTTTTAATGATTTTTATGCCTTCGGCATCTAAAAATGAAGATGAAGAAGTGGATTTTGATTCTGGTCGTTCTATGCAGATTATTGGTGTTTTATTGATTTTAGGTGGAGTTTACTATCTATTGAGGTATCAGTTTAATATACCATTTATCAGGACTTATATTGCAAGCATCCGTCATTTTTTAAATTCTTTTTGTGATCTGTTGATCCCAGTTCTCTTGATTGGTGTTGGGTTCTGGATAGTTCAAAAAAAATCGAGATAATTCAGTTTATAGGAGGAAAATTTTATGGAATGTTGTGGATTATATATCCATGTCCCATTTTGCTTGCAAAAGTGTAATTACTGTGACTTTATTTCCTTTCCATATCAAAAAGAGTTAGCAGATCAATATTTGCTAGCTCTTTTTTCTGAAATAACATTGATTAGTCAAAAGTATAATCATCCACAATTGGAGACTATCTATCTGGGAGGGGGAACCCCTACGTGCTTTTCTGGGGAAGAGCTGGCCCAGATTATTAATGCTGTAAGAGAATCTTTTTCTGTGAATTTTGATGAAGTTGAAATAACCTGTGAGTTGAATCCAGCTACAGGTGTGGAAAAAAACCTTAGTTTGATGAAAGAAGCAGGAATTAATCGCCTCAGTATAGGAGTTCAGTCATTTGATGATTCTGTTTTGCAATATTTAGGGCGAATTCACAATGTTAATCAAGTTTTGAATACCTATCATAAAGCTCGTGAGATTGGTTTTAAAAATATTAATTTGGATTTGATTTTTGCGATTCCAGATCAAACTCTAAAAGGGTGGAAAGAGACCTTAAAAACTGCTATAGAGCTTAAACCTGATCACTTAAGTCTTTATAATTTAAAGATTGAAGAAGATACTCCGTTTTATCAAGATTATCTAACAGGGAAGCTGAAGCCTATTGATGAAGAGTTAGACTTTATGATGTACGAAGAGGCTATTAAGGTATTAAATACGGCTGGGCTTTCCCAATATGAGATATCAAATTTTGCGCGTCCTGGCTTCGAATCACGTCATAATCAGCGTTATTGGCATTATTTGCCCTATCTTGCAGTCGGGCCAGGTGCCCATGGTTTCGATGGTACTCTTCGCTATGCTAATACTGGAGATCTTCAAAGTTATATTCAAACCCTTCAGGAGAAGTGTCTTCCTTGGCAGGAGGAAATTCATCTGAGTCAAAAAGATTTGATGGAAGAGTTTATGATTATGGGGCTTAGGTTGAACAGAGGTATTAGGCTAGCTGAGTTTGTCAAACGATTTGGTGTAACGATTTTCGATATTTATGATACTCAAATAAAAAAATTAACGATGTTTGGCCTGATTGAATGCACAGATGATTTTTTAGCATTAACATCTAAAGGGGTTCCTTTGGGGAATGAAGTGTTTACTGAGTTTTTACTGTGAAGACAATGGAGAAATTAAGAGCAATCGTAAGATAATTTGGTTTATTCGCCTCTAATTGAAAATAAAATGATTTGACAAACAAAATGGGGAGTGTTATTGTAAAAGTAAGAATTGTTAGCACTCAACTCGGAAGAGTGCTAACAAACTGAAAAAGGGGGTGTTAGCAGGTGTTGAATTCAAGGCAGTGGACAATTTTAGAAGCAATTATTCGTGAATATATTTTAACAGCTGAGCCAGTTGGTTCTAGAACTTTAACACGTCGTTATGATTTTGGTGTAAGTGCTGCAACAGTTCGTAATGAGATGTCCGATTTAGAAGAACTAGGATTTTTAGAGCAACCATATACATCTGCGGGTCGAGTTCCATCCGATTTAGGTTATCGGACATTTGTTGACACAATCCTTAAATACAATAATCTGTCAGGTATTTCTAAAGAGGCGAATAATCACTTCTTTTCAAAAAGGATTCAGATTCATGACTTGATTAAAGAGACAACTAAGATGTTATCCCAACTTACACATTGCATTTCTTTGGGGGTTGCTCCTAATTTTCAGAATACGATCTTTCAGCATTTACAGCTAATTCCATTGGCTGAGCGAAAGGTGATAGCTATTTTAGTCACAGATACTGGAATGGTGCACAATCAGATTTTTTCTATTCCTGTTACGTTGGAAAGAAAAGAGCTTAGTCAAATCTCAGATTTTTTAAATGATAAATTACGTGGAAGAGCCCTTCATGAAATTGATACGGTGTTAATGCAAAAATTAGAGGTTGAACTGGTAAATCGGTATGACATTTTATCTGACGTTGTTAAAGCTTTATATGATGGCTTCTTTAAAGAGGTGAATCAGAAACTACAAGAAACTTTTCTAGATGGTACTACTTATATGATGGATAAACCGGAATTTACCTCTGATATTAATAAATTAAAACTTGTTATGAATGCTTTGGAACAACGTGAACTGTTGTATGATATCTTAAAACAAAATGATAACGATTCTAAAATCCTAATTACAATTGGACAAGAGAATTCTCAAAAAGAGATCCAAGATTGTAGTATTATTTCTGCTATATATACAGTAAACAGAAGGCCAGTTGGAAGAATTGGAATTTTGGGACCGACAAGGATGGAGTATGGAAAAATTATCCCAACAGTTCAATATGTTGCTAACCTTCTTTCAGAAGTTTTATCAAAAGAAGATGAAGATTAAGCGCAGAGATTTTTTAGCATGGATGCGCAAAATTAAGGTGGGTGTTGAGATGGAAGAAAAAATTGGTCAAAATAAAGAACCTGATTTAAATGAGAATAGCGAGGCAACATGTGAGGAGATAATTCCTGAAATAAAAGAAGATGTTGTTGAAATTGAAGAAGAGCATTCTCAATCAGTTGAAGAATGTTGTTGTGGTGAAGATTGTGAATGTGAATGTAAAGAAAGTAATGATGAGAAAGAAGAGGTTCAAATAGCCAAATCACCTGAGATATTGGCTTTAGAAGAAGAGAAAAAAAATCTAATTGATCGCTTGAGTAGACTTCAAGCTGATTTTGACAACTATCGTAGGAGAGCTTTACAAGAAAACAAAGATTTGCGAGCAAGGGCCAACGAGAAATTATTATCTGAACTACTATCTATTATTGATAATTTTGAAAGGGCTTTAGATGTTCAAGAAAATGAAACTGAGAGTTTTATTAAAGGTATAGAGATGATTTATCGTCAGATTATGAGTCTTTTAGAAAAAGAAGGTGTTACTCCTATTGAGGCTGATGGAGAATCTTTTGATCCTAATCTTCATCATGGAGTTATCAAAGAACCTGCACCTGAGGGTGTAGAAGAAGACACAGTTACAGCAGTTTTGCAAAAAGGCTATATGTACAAAGACCGGGTTTTACGTCCGGCAATGGTTAAAGTCGCGGAGTAATTTACAAAAGAGTTAACACTAAAAAACTGCGCTAAGCGCGAATAAATTTTGGCAAAGGTAAAGGGAGGAATTAAAATGGCAAAAGTAATTGGTATCGACCTTGGAACTACAAACTCATGTGTTTCTGTGGTAGAAGGGGGAGAACCGGTAGTAATAACTAACGCTGAAGGTGGTCGTACTACTCCATCTGTTGTAGCTTTCTCTAAAAAAGGAGAACGTATTGTTGGTCAATCTGCGAAGCGTCAAGCAATTACAAACCCAGATCAAACCGTTAGTTCTATCAAACGTCACATGGGTAAAAATTTTAAGAAGAAACTTGCGGATAAGGATTATACACCACAAGAGATCTCTGCAATGGTTTTACAAAAATTAAAGAAAGATGCTGAGAGTTATCTTGGTGAATCTGTATCTCAAGCAGTTATTACAGTACCTGCATACTTTACAGATTCTCAGCGTCAAGCAACTAAAGATGCTGGAAAAATTGCTGGATTAGAAGTTCTCAGAATTATCAATGAGCCTACTGCTGCAGCATTATCATATGGTTTCGATAAGAAAAAAGATGAAACTATTTTAGTATTTGACTTAGGTGGCGGTACCTTTGATGTTTCCATTTTAGAAATTGGTGATGGAGTATTTCAGGTTATAGCTACTAGTGGTAATAACCATCTTGGTGGAGATGACTTTGACCAAAGAGTTGTGGATTACTTAGCAGAAGAGTTCAAAAAAGAGCATGGTATTGATCTTAGAAAAGATAAAATGGCATTACAGCGCTTAAAAGATGCTGCTGAAAAGGGGAAAATTGAGTTATCTGGTGTGGTGCAGACTAATATTAATCTGCCATTTATTACTCAAACTGAGGTTGGTCCAGTTCATTTAGATATTGATTTGACTAGAGCTAAATTCAATGAATTAACAGAAGATCTAGTAAAAGCAACACTAGAACCAACTCGTCAGGCTTTGAAAGATGCAGGATTGGCACCTGGTGAAATTGATGAGGTTATTTTAGTTGGTGGTTCTATAAGAATCCCTGCTGTTCAAGAAGGGGTTCAGAAATTAACTGGTAAAGAGTCTCATAAAGGTGTAAACCCTGATGAAGTTGTAGCGATTGGTGCAGCTATTCAAGGTGGTATTCTTAATGAAGATATCACTGATGATATCGTTTTAGTAGATGTAGCTCCTCTCTCTTTAGGTATTGAGACTTTGGGTGGTGTTAATACTAAACTGATTGAAAGAAATACTACAATTCCAACATCTAAGAGTAATGTTTTCTCAACTGCTGCTGATAATCAACCTTCTGTAGATATTCATGTACTCCAGGGTGAGCGGAGTATGGCTAGAGATAATAAAACTTTAGGACGTTTCCAATTAACAGGTCTTCCACCAGCCCCACGGGGAATTCCACAGATTGAAGTTAAATTTGATATTGATGTTAACGGTATTGTTCACGTTTCTGCTAAAGATTTAGGTACAGGTAACGAGCAATCTATCACCATCAAATCTAATACAAATTTTTCTGATGAAGAAATTGACAACATGGTTAAAGAAGCAGAAATTCATGAAGAAGAAGATAAGAAACGTCAAGAAGAGATTGAGATTCGCAATAACGCTGATAATATGGTTTATCAGGTTGAAAAGCAATTAAAGGAAAACGAAGATAAGATTGATCCAGCTTTGAAAGAAAAGATTGAAAAAGCTAAAGAAGAAGTTACAGCTGCATTAAGTGGTGACAACGCTGAGGTGATTAAAGAAAAAACTGATGCAATGATGGAACTTTTACATGAATTAAGCCAGCAGATTTATGCTAATACTGCTCAGGAAGATCCAAACGCTCAAGATCCTACAAATCCAAGTGAGAACAACGACGATGATGTCGTAGATGTAGATTTTGAAGAAAAATAGACTATAAACTTAAGAAATAATAACGTAGTTATTATTTCGACTTTGATAAGAGTTATGGCAAGTCAAAGCCGACTATTTGGCTTTGACTTGTTTTGTGATTATATATATGATATTAGAGTGTGTGAAGTCGGTTCTGACTTCAGACTTTCGACTTCCATAAAGGTAGGTGGAATTAGTGTCTAAAAGAGATTACTATGATGTTCTGGGTGTTTCAAAAAGCTCAGATGATACAGAAATAAAAAAGGCTTATCGCAAAATGGCGAAAAAATATCACCCAGACTTGAATAAAAATAATCCTGATGCTGCTGAAAAATTTAAAGAAGTACAGGAAGCTTATGAAGTTATAAATGATTCTGAAAAACGGGCACGCTATGACCAGTTTGGTCATGCTGGAGTTGGAGATAATGGTGGCTTTGGTGGATTTGGTCAAGGTGGCGGTGTTGAGGATATATTTGACATGTTCTTTGGTGGAGGAGGCGGAGGCGGTCGTCGTAGACGTGGGCCAACCCGTGGATCTGACCTTCAGTATAATCTAGCGATTACTTTTGAAGAGGCCGCCTTTGGTGCTAAGAAAGATTTGCATATTCCACGAACAGAGACTTGTTCCACCTGTGATGGATCTGGTGCAAAACCTGGTTCATCAGCTAAAACATGTTCTAAGTGTAATGGTCGCGGAACTATTCAAGCTAGCCAACAAACTATCTTAGGAAGTTTTGTGCAGACTAGAACTTGTGATGCTTGTGGTGGTACTGGTAAGAAGATTGAAACTCCTTGTCCAGACTGCCGCGGACGAGGTCAAGTTCGGCATGAAAGGACTGTTGGTGTAACCATACCTCCAGGTGTGGACACAGGTAGTAGATTACGGATGTCTGGTGAAGGGGAAGCTGGAGAATTAGGAGGTCCTCCAGGAGACTTATTTATAAAAATGACTGTGAAACCTCATAAAATATTCAAACGTCGTAATGATGATATAATCTGTGAAGTTCCAATCTCTATCATACAGGCTACTTTAGGTGATGAAATTGAAGTACCAACTATAGATGGTCGAGCTAAATTCACCATTCCTGCTGGAACTCAACCTGGAACCAGTTTTCGTCTTAAGAATAAGGGAATTCAGCATTTGAATGGATATGGTCGCGGAGATCAGCATGTAATTGTTAAAGTTGTTGTGCCGAAAAAATTAAATAATGAGCAGAAAAAACATTTAAAGAAATTTGCTGAGATTAGTGGGGAAGATATTAATCCAGAACAGAAAAGTTTTTTTGATAAAGTAAAAGATGCATTTAGTGTATAGTAATTAGTAACTTTCTCAGTTCGGTGCAAGGTAGCGTTTAATGGCATATATAGAAAAAAAGCTCCTTAAAAAAGTCAGCTCTGCATAGCTTTATATTTTGTAGAAAGCTTAGTTTAATGCTAATACTTTATGTTGATAGTAAATTTTGATAAGTCGATCTGACTTAGGCGTCGCTTTTTTTCTATATATGCTATTAAACGTAGCTTTGCTTTTGAACTGAAAAAGTTTAATTAATTTAACTTTGTTTAGTGAAGATATTTTCAAGAGGTGGGTCACGATAATATGAAAAATATTGCTAATATTATTTTCATATTATTCGTGGCTCTATTTTGTTTATATTGCAGATACATACTGATTGGAGGGTGAACGGTGCAGTTAATAATATCGGGTAGTGATCCTATTGAATTGAAATATTTACTCTTAGATTTTAATGGAACTATTGCTTTTGATGGTCAAATTTTACCAGGGGTGAGTTCGTTTTTAGAGGAAATTTCGAAACGATTAGACATCTTTGTTTTAACTGCAGATACATTTGGAACCGCTTTAGCACAATGCTTGAGCCTTCCAGTTACTTTACATTGTCTAAAGAGCGAAGATCACACTGATGAGAAGGGTGCATTTGTAAACCAATTAGGCTCTGAACATGTGGTTGCCATGGGAAATGGGCAAAATGATGTTGAGATGCTAAAAAATTCTAAGATTGGAATCGGAATTTTTGGTAAAGAAGGATGCGCCACCTCAATATTAAAAGTTGCTGATCTTATAGTTCCAGATATTTGTTTGGGATTAGAATTGCTCATTTATCAAAAAAGGTTGATTGCGACATTACGTAAATAATGATTAGTTTAGCGCTGGTCATTTGATGACTTCCGAAATGATGTAATAACTTGATAGATATTAGGCAAATGTGGTAGACTATAGAAAGATACGTTGCATGTTATTATGAGAAATTTGTATGCGGGATAACAGGAGGTATAGCAATGGCGAATTGGATAGAAGTAGGTATTCGGATGAATCGAGAGGTTCAGGAAGCAGCGACAGAGATTCTTTATAATGAAGGAGCTCAAGGGGTGGTGTTGGAGGATGAGGCAGATCAGCTTGTGATTAAAACTTATCTTCCAGAAAATGAAGTTTCTCCGGAAAAATTAGCGATTATTAAGGATAAAATTCAAGGATTAACCCAATTTGGTTTAAATCCAGGGAATGTTGAATTATTTACCAACACTGTTCATGAAGAGGATTGGGCAAACTCATGGAAAGAATATTTTTATTTTGAAAAAATATCCGAAATATTTGTGGTTAAACCAACCTGGCGTGAATATAAGGCTAAACCAGGGGAGAAGGTAATTGAAATAGATCCTGGGATGGCTTTTGGAACAGGAACTCATCCTTCAACATTTTTAGCTCTACAAGCTTTAGAAGAGATTGGCCCAAAACAGCAGAATATGTTGGATGTTGGAACTGGCTCAGGTATTTTGGCAATTGCGGCAGCTATGCTGGGAATTGAGCAGATTACTGCTGTGGATATTGATAGTGTAGCAGTTCAGGTTGCAAAAGAGAATATTATGGTAAACAAAATGCAAAAACAAGTTCAAGTAATGCGGTCAGATCTTTTTCAGCGGATTATCGAAAAAGAGAAAAAATTTAAGTTAGTGACTGCTAATATTATTGCTGAAATTATCTTGAAAATGATTCCTGATCTTCCTGATGTTTTAGAAGAAGGAGGATATTTTATTGCTTCTGGAATTATTACTGAACGATTTGAAGATGTAAGAATAGCTTTACAAGAAAAGGGCTTTGAGTTGATAAAAATCTTCCGTAATGGTGAATGGTCAGCCCTGATTGCTCAAAAAATGAGTTGAGAATGGGGGGCAATTGTGAATGTATCGTTTTTTCGTTGAACCTAAAAATATTATAGATGGTGAAAAAGTACTGATTGTTGGTAGTGATGTCCAACATATCACTCGCTCTCTCCGTCTAAAATCTGAGGATCAGGTTACTATATGTGATGGGCAGGGTATAGACTATCTAGTGAAATTGGAGGAATTATCTTCTGATGAAGTAACTTGTGAGATTATTAATTCTTATCCAAGTTATAGTGAACCAAAAATTCAAGTAACTCTTTTTCAAGGTCTTCCTAAAAGTGATAAAATGGATTTGATCATACAAAAAAGCACAGAGTTGGGGATTCATCAGATTATTCCTATTGAAACGAGTCGAACTATCGTCAAGTTTAATGAAAAAAAGGCTAATAATCGAATAATAAGGTGGCAAAAAATTGCTGAGAGTGCTGCAAAGCAATCCAATCGAGGGAAGATTCCTCAGATTGGTAATATCTTAAGGTGGAAAGAATTTATTAATATACTTAAAGAAGAGAAATATGATCTAATTTTTGTACCTTGGGAGAATGCTGAGGATAAATCTTTGCGAAAACTTTTACGTCAAGTGGATGGGAAGAAAACATTTCATAAAATTGCTTATTTTATTGGCCCTGAGGGTGGTATTAGTGATGAAGAAATTGAAACACTTATTGCTCTAGGGGTGAAACCTGTCACACTTGGTTCAAGGATTTTACGGACTGAAACCGCAGGTTTTGTAGCATTGACTGTACTAATGTATGAATTTTTAGAAATGGAAGGGGGTGATCGCCATGAATAAGGTTGCTTTTCATACCCTTGGATGCAAAGTAAATCTATATGATACAGAATCGATGATGCGGCTATTTGAAGATGCAGGTTATCAGATTGTGGATTTTAAAGAGCAATCTGATGTTTATGTGATAAATACTTGTGCTGTTACCCATCAGGGCGCGCGTAAATCACGTCAGATGGCTCGCCAAGCTAAGCGACGTAATCTAGAGAGTATAGTTGCTGTGGTAGGTTGCTATGCTCAAGTAGCGACAGATGAGGTTGTTAAAATCGAAGGTGTAGATTTGGTGGTTGGTACCAAATCTAGAAGTAATTTAGTGGAATTGGTAGAAAAAGTTAAAAAAGTTAAAGTGCCTTTGAACTGCGTCGAGGTTATGGCAGAAGGAGAAGTTTTTGAAGAATTACCATTAGAGGAGTTTAAAGGTCGTACACGTGCAGTGATTAAGGTTGAAGATGGATGTAATCAATATTGTTCTTATTGCATTATTCCGTATGCTCGTGGTCCAGTTCGGAGTCGAAAACCAGGAAATGCCGTTAGAGAGATCAAATCTTTAGTTAAGGCTGGGGTAAAAGAGATTGTTTTGACAGGGATCCATCTAGGAGTTTATGGAGAGGATTTAGGGTCAGAGATGAATCTGGTAGAACTGATAAAAATGTTGCTCTCTATTGAAGGATTAGAACGAATTCGGCTCAGTTCTATTGAGATCACCGAAGTGAGTGATGAAATGATTGACTTGATGGCAAAAGAGGAGAAGTTTTGCCATCATTTACATTTACCACTCCAGGCTGGAAGTGATCCCATTTTAAAGGCAATGAATAGACCGTATACAACTCAGGATTTTTTCAATAGAGTAAATGAAATTCGAAAAAAAATTCCAGATATTGCAATCACCACTGATGTAATGGTAGGTTTTCCAGGAGAAACTGAAGAACTGTTTGAAGAGACATTTAAGTTTGTTGAAAAGATTGTTTTTAGTCAGTTACATGTATTTAAATATTCTATTCGCGAAGGCACACCAGCAGCGAAGATGGAAAATCAGATTTCTCCTCAGGCCAAAGATTTACGAAGCGAGAGACTGCGTAAATTAGGAGAAAGTTTAAACAGAGATTATAATCATCAATTTATCAATCTGACCTTGTCAGTTATGATAGAAGAAGAAAGAGATCACTCTACAGGAATGTTAACTGGAGTAACTCCTAATTATATTCGTGTTTATATAGCTGAAGATCAGGAAGATGTTAAGGGCGCGATTATATCAGTAAAACTAATTGAAACATTTAAAGAAGGACTATTTGGAAATATTATCGATAAGTGTGGCAAAAAGAAATGATATATTTAACTTAAAGCAGGAATTTTTCTTTCTATATAGAAATACATACTATATGCGTGGGTATGAGGAGGTGTTAAGAGTGGCAGATTGTATTTTTTGTAAGATTGCCGCAGGGGAGCTTGGTACTGAATTTCTTTATGAAGACGAGCAGGTTGTAGCTTTCCGTGATATTAATCCTGTTTCACCTGTTCATATCCTGGTAATTCCTAAGATGCACTTTGCTTCTGTGAATGATCTTACAGATAAAGATAATCTATTAGTTGGTCATATTTTTCAAGTTATTAAAAAATTAGCCCAAGCGGAAAACTTGGATAAAGGTTATCGAATTGTCAATAATTGTGGTAGAGAAGGCGGACAGATCGTTGACCACCTTCATTTTCACTTATTAGGTGGACGAAATCTCCAATGGCCACCAGGTTAGTTTTGTTGTCCTAATTAATATAGGGTTTAACTTGACAGCTTTTAACTTGCTGATGTATAATGAAATAGATTATGTCGGGAAGATAGTTTCCTGTTGTGGGGGAGGTGAAACCGATATGGCTGAAATTAAAATTCGCGATAATGAATCTCTAGATAACGCCCTTCGTCGGTTTAAAGATAAATGTCGTAAATCCGGCGTTATTAACGAAGCTAAAAAAAGAAGATTTTATGAAAAGCCTAGCGATGCTCGCAAAAGAAGAGCTGCAGATGCTAAAAAAGGAAGATAGGCATTAAAGGAGGGGTTTCATGTCTACCCTAAAAAATGAGTTACTGGAAGATATGAAAGTTGCAATGAAACAGAAAGATAAAGATCGTTTATCTGTTATAAGGATGGCACGTGCGTCAATCAAGAATATTGAGATTGATAAACGTAAAGACCTAACAGATGAAGAAGTTATTGAAGTTTTAGTAAAAGAATTAAAACAGCGCCGTGATGCAATTCCTGAATATGAGAAAGCAGGGCGAGAAGATATCGTTCAGAAACTCAAGGAAGAGATTGAAATTCTCACCAAATATCTACCACGTCAATTGACTCGTGAAGAACTTGAAGTACTTGTTGATGAGGTGTTAACTCAGGTGGGTGCTTCTACAATGAAGGATATTGGCAAAGTAATGACTGGGCTTATGCCCAAGATTAAAGGACGCGCTGATGGTAAACTCGTTAATGAGTTAGTCAGAGCAAGATTAAATTAATACAATAAAAAAAACCGATATCGCAATGATATCGGTTTTTTTAATTTGTTAAAAACTATATCCGAGAGAAATATTCAAAATCGGGATATACGGAGAATAAAAATCTTGAGTAAACCCAAATCCACCTTCAAAAGTTAGACGGTATTCATCTAAAGCTCCCCACCTATGGTCATATCCTCCTGTGATTCCAGCCCAATATCGAAAATCGTAACCATTGAAAACTACATCGAATTCCCTGTAATCATAATTGCGTTCCCAGACAAAACCTACGCTTGGCCCTATGAATATGTTGCTTCGATTAGTGGAAGAACTTTTTTCTGGTAGATAAAATCGACTACCAAAGGCTAAACGTAAGGTTTGTGGCGTAACACCAAAGCCGGTATGGAAAGATAGAGAATTATTAATTCTTTCTAAAGTGAATCCCATCACACCAGTTGAAACACCTGAACTTAATGAGAGAATGGTTTCGGAGTTGGCAAGAGATGATGCAGCCAATAATATTATTAGCAGAGTAGTTATCAAACTAGTGGTTAATAAAGTTTTTTTCATCAAAGTACCTCCTTAAGCTTATAGAATGATGTCTTAATCAATAAGTTCGATAAGTAGATTGATTCATCCTGCTAAAAAAAATGATTTTTTTTTTGCAAAGATGGGAACATTATTGAAATTGTTTCGTATTTAAGAGATAAAGGAGGGGTGAAAATGTTAATTGAAAGCCATGAAGATCAGGATATATATCTTGTAAAGCGTACATTATTAAATGATGAGGAAGCATTTGCTCAACTTGTGAATTTATATAAAAAACGCATATATCAGATGATTTATAACAAAATTCCGAATAAAGTGGATGTAGAGGATTTAACTCAGGAAGTTTTTTTTAGAGTTTATAGGTCATTAAAAAAATTTGATCAAAAACGTAAATTTTCAACTTGGATTTATACAATAACAAATAACTTATGTATTGATTATCTTCGCAAAAGAAGATTACAAGCAGTTTCTTTGGATGCACCCCTTTTTCCTTCTCAAAAAAAGGAAATGTACTTAGAGATTCCTGATGAAGAGTTTGCTCCTGAACAAGTTTTTCAGAAAAATAAAGAGCAAGTTGAGGTACTTAAAGCAATAGAGAATTTACAAGAACCATATGGCCTTGTACTGAAACTTCGTCATTTCAAAGGGTACTCATATGAGGAGATTGGAGAGATATTAGATTTGCCTTTAGGAACAATTAAAAGCAGAATTTATCGAGCTCGCAAAGAATTGAAGAAAATTTTATTTAACAACATTTCAGAAGACGAGGACCCTCTCCTCTATAGATGGAGGTAGAAGTTTTATAATAATTTCAACTTTAAAGATACTGAGAAAGGAGGGGAGAAAAATGGATTGTCAGGATGTGTATAAATTAATGAATCGATATATAGACCAGGAGATTACATTAGAAGAAGAGAGAGTATTTGAGTTTCATCTTGGGCGCTGTTTAAAATGCCAGAAAGAATTTTCTGGATTAAAAGAGCTGAGTAGCTTTTTAGACACATTGGAACCACCTCGTGATTTTACAGATAAAGTGATGGCTAGAATTCAGGAAGAGAAAAATCCTTTTTATAAGAAGTGGAAGTTTAAATCTTATCATAAATGGGTTGGGGTTGCAGCAACAATTATACTTTGTATATTTTTAATGTCATCACTAGGTTCAAAACCAACAGAGATGATCATCAGTTCAGGTCAAGTAGAAACCCAGACAAATGAACAAGGCCAGCAAGAGTTAACAGTAATAGATGGTGAGATCATTATTAAGGGTTTGGAAGGAACTTTCAATGCCATTAATAGTCAAATATATCTTGATAATACCAGAGCTGATTTGAAAATAGGGATTTGGGATAAAGTTATGTATAAAATTCAAGAAATTTTTGTTAACATAAAAAATGCTATTTTTAATCCAAACGATCAATGAAAGGGGGAATTACAATGAAAAAGTTTAGTTTATCTCTTGTTTTGTTGCTGACATTGCTTTTTTCTATTACTCCGATAATTTCTGCTGCTCCTTCTGATATAATTTTTGTAGTGGAAGTTGAAGGAGAGATCAATGCTGGTCTATATAAATATATTGAAAAAAATATAGACCGTGCAGAAGTGGAAGGAGTTGCAGCGATTATCTTTCAGATCAATACCTTTGGAGGATATGTGGATTCGGCGATTAAAATCCGTGATATAATTCTTGATACACCTATATTGACTGCTGCATTTGTCAAAGACCGGGCTTGGTCTGCTGGTTCTCTGATAACTCTAGCGTGTGATAGGATTTATATGACACCAGAGAGCAGTATGGGTGCTGCTGAAACCAGACCTAATGAAGAAAAGTATATCTCTGCATTACGTAAAGAGTTTAAAGCCACAGCGGAGAGACAGGGCCGTAATCCTGATATAGCTGCTGCGATGGTGGATAAGGATATTGAGATCGAAGGTGTGATCAAAAAGGATAAGTTACTTACTTTAACGGCTGAAGAGGCTGTAGAACTTAAAATGGCTGATATGAAAGTTAATACAATGGGTGAGATATTACCTTTGATTGGCGCTGAGAATGGAGTAATAAAAGAGATTGTGCCTTCTTTAAAGGATACGTTTGCTCGTTTGATAACAAACCCATATATTAGTTCTTTGCTTCTTTCAATTGGATTGATTGGATTAATCGTAGAAGCAATTATCCCGGGTTGGGGAGTAGGAGGAACTATAGGAATTTTAGCATTAACTGCTTTCTTTAGTGGTAATTTAGTAGTTGGCAACACTAGCTGGGGTTTAATACTTCTTTTTCTGGCTGGAATGTTTTTATTAGGATTAGAGTTCTTTGTAGTACCTGGATTTGGAATAACAGGAGTCGGTGGAATGATATTGGTAATTTCAAGCCTCTTTCTAACCTTTGAAGATCCTATAGCTGGAATCTATGGTGTTTCTTTCTCTTTCGTCTTCGCTTTAGTGATATTCATAATATTGTTGCGTAGATTTGGAAATAGTAAGATGTGGAATCGAATTGCCTTAAATACCACGCAAAGCAAGGAGAATGGTTATCTAGCGACTAAAGCTGAAGAAGAATTATTAGATCAAGAAGGTGAAGCTCTCACAACACTTCGGCCTGCTGGTATTGCTTTAATCAAGAGTGAGAGAGTAGATGTAGTTTCTAATGGAGGGTATATTACTCAAGGAAAAAGGATAAAAGTTATTAAGATTGAAGGAATAAAGGTTATTGTGAAAGAATTATAATAATGACCAAATTAAAAATGTGAGAGGAGTTGTTTTGAATGTTTGAATCATCTTTTTTATTTTTTCTAATCCCAGTTGTGGCAGTCTTTGTTATTATCTTGTTCTTTTACGTAATTCCTGTTGGCCTTTGGATCTCAGCTCTGGCTTCTGGCGTAAAAGTGGGAATCTTTAATCTGATTGGAATGCGTTTACGGCGGGTTATTCCTGTCAGGATTGTTTCTCCAATGATTAAATCTCATAAAGCGGGGATTTCGATTTCTAGTGATCAATTGGAAGCACACTTCTTAGCTGGTGGTAATGTGAATAGAGTTGTAGACGCGCTGATTGCTGCACAAAGAGCAGAGATTCCTTTGGATTTCGAAAGAGCTGCTGCTATAGACCTAGCTGGTCGTAACGTGTTAGAAGCTGTGCAGATGAGTGTAAACCCTAAAGTTGTTCAGACACCTGTTGTGAAAGCGGTTGCTATGAATGGTATCGAAGTTTTGGTAACTGCAAGAGTTACAGTTCGAGCAAACATTGACCGTCTGGTTGGGGGTGCTGGTGAAGATACCATTTTGGCAAGAGTAGGAGAAGGTATTGTAACAACAGTTGGTTCTGCTGAGAATCACAAAAAAGTTTTAGAGAATCCAGATAGGATTTCTGAGACTGTATTGTCAAAAGGACTTGACGCTGGAACTGCTTTTGAAATTCTTTCTATTGATATTGCTGATATCGATGTCGGTAAAAACATAGGTGCTCAATTACAAATTGACCAGGCAGAAGCCGATAAAGAGATTGCTCAAGCTAAAGCAGAAGAGCGTCGTGCTATGGCTGTTGCTCATGAACAAGAGATGAAGGCAAAAGTAGAGGAAATGAGAGCAAAAGTTGTAGAAGCAGAAGCTGAAGTACCAAAAGCTATGGCTGATGCATTACGTAATGGTAAACTTGGTGTAATGGATTATATGAACTTACAGAATGTTCAAGCTGATACTCAAATGAGACAGAGCATCTCTGATGTAAGTGATAGTGGAAAATCTTCTGATCGTAATAAGAGTTAAGGGTGATTGAGATGAAAATATCTCCAATTGTTATCTTTCTTATAATTTCTATTGTCAGTAGTATTTTTAATTCTTCTAAGAAAGGTAAAAAAAATACACGAAAAGATGTTTTACCTGGAATGAATCCGCTTCCACAAAAGCTAGATACAGACGCACGCACGCTTGCGAAACCCATTCCAGCTAAACCTAATGTTATCAAAAATTTATTGGATGAGTTGGATATTGACCTAAGTGATTTTACAGAGCAAAAAAATGAAGAGATTTTGAACGAACCTGAAGTTATTGCTAAGGTCGCAGTTGAAGTAACAGAGGAAAATACGCTTAAAAAAGGACGACTAAAGAGATTAAAAACATCTGTAGTGGAACGGATCAAAGAAGTTGATGTATATGATCAAAAAGCAAAAAAAGCAGGAATGGATTTAGAAATGACTCCTGAAAATTTAATTCATGGAGTTGTAATGGCAGAAATATTACAGCCACCTAGAGCTAGACGACCTTATCGACCATTATATCTTGATCGTGAATAGTTGTATTTGCCCTTTACTTCTTTATTTTGAGAGGTAAAGGGTTTTTGCTATATTGAATTTAAATTAAAAAGGATAGCAGATAAGGAAACGGTAAAGCCGGAAATTATTTAAAAACAAAAACATTATACGTTTCCAGCTACTCGAACCAACTTATTGTTACCTGTGCAAGAGGATTGCATTGATATTAAATTAGTTTGAGGAAAAACCTCAAAACGTATTGTAATCTATGTGGTTTTTGGTTATAATATAAGAACAACAATATAAAATTAGGAGGTTATTGTATGCTTATAAAATATACATTTTCGAACTTTCGTTCTTTCAAAAATAAAACATCACTTTCAATGAAAGCGGGTACACAGCGAACATTAAATGAAAACCTGATCAGGCAGGATGGTAATCGTATGATACCTTCCACGGTTATTTATGGAGCTAATGCCAGCGGTAAGTCAAATATCATCATGTCTCTTGCGGTGATGAAAGAGATTATTATATCTGGTTCTTTAGAGTCCAATATTCCAAATATAAATAATCTTGAATTTTATCCATTTGCGCATGATGATGATGAAAAGCCAATGCTCTTTGAAATTGAATTTAGAAATAAAGGCTATCATTTTATTTACGGATTTGCAGTTTTGTGTACCCTGTTTAAAAAAGGTTCAAGAAGAATAGTTTCTGAAAGCTTATCTGTTGTCACTGGGAAGTCCAATGAAATCAAAATATTCGAACGAATTTCGAATAGTGTATCGATCATGAAAAGTAAAAAAGCATTAGAAGTGATTCAGTTTAATGAAAAACTCTTGGGTGAATTTGAAAAGAAAATCAATACTAATCTTGATGAGGCAGAACTTTTTCTTTCAAGGGCTTTTAAAAGTACAATCAGTAATGAACTAGCAGAAGCAGTGATTGACTTTTTTAGTCACAAGTTGGTTGTGGTGAGCGATTTTACCTTGAAGAAAACAAATCTTACGTTCTCACTTGAAGATATGCCTAAAAAGGATTTCTTGGCTTGGAATAAAGTATTAGACGGTTTTGTGAAAAATGCTGATTTTGGTCCGCAGAGTATTGCGTTTAAATCGACTGAAACAGATAATAAAGATTCAGCTGATATGGAGTTGGTTTCAATATATAAAAATAAGAATCAAATTACGATGATTCCTGCAGAACTGATGGAATCCAGAGGAACCTTGAAAATCCTTGATTTTGCAATCCCATTTGAAAGGTTATTTATCTCTGGAGGCGTATTTGTACTTGATGAATTCGATGCAGCAATACATCCTGAACTGATTAAGGGTATTATCGCATTGTTTAATGATCAAACAGTGAATAAAAGCGGAGCACAACTTATTTTTACCACACACAATCCGATATACTTAAATAACAAGATGTTCCGTAGAGATCAGATCTTATTTGTTGAAAAGGACAAAAGTACCTTTGAAAGTGTAATTTATTCGCTCGCTGATTTTGGTTCGGGAGAGGTGCGCAATGACCACAATTATCTAATTAACTATTTTAAAGGAAATTATGGAGCATTGCCTTTCATTGATTTTACCAAATTGCTCAGTTCTGATGACAGCAAGGAGGAAGAATAGATGGCTTATTATAGAAAAAAGTATTTGTGTGTTTGTGAAGGGCAGCAGGAAGAATTGTATTTGAACCATGTTGCTTCACTGATAAAAAATTTCCCTCAGAGAGTAATAACATTTAACGACAATTCAGAAGGGGAAGTCCCCCTCCTCTATAGGTGGGGTAAAAGTATTTGAATAATTTCAAAACTTCAGTGGGAGTCCAAATCTCCTTCTGAAGTCGTTAAACTTAAGAAGTAATAACTTCGTTATTACTTCGACTTTAACACAAAGATTGGAAATGCTTATCGTTTAAAAAAGACCTATGAAGAGTATGATAAGGCAGCACTTTTTGACTATGATTTTAATGAGGTTGAATTTAAAAAGAATATAGAAATATGTGAACAATTAAAGAATGATAATAAGCCTGCTAAACGAAAAAGTGGAAAAAAGATTTTTTGTGCATACAGTAATGTGAATTTTGATTTGTGGCTAATCCTGCATAAAGAAGATTATAACAAATCTGTTTCTCGCAATGATGCTTACGTTGCAGATGTGAGAAGAATTTATGGGTTGGGATCTACAGAGAATATAAAGCGTGAAAGTGCAATCAAGAAAATACTTGAGCAAATCACTTTAGTGGATGTAAAGAGTGCTATCAAAAGAGCTGATAACATTAGGAAGGGAAAAATTGATGCTGACAAAATGTTCATTGGCTCAACGGTTTATTATTCAAATCCTGATTTTTCAATACATGAATTTTTAAAAGCGGTCCTTACTGATTGTGGAGAAATGTGAAAAATTTTGGGCAAATTCGAATAGCTTGGAGTTGGAGAAATAAAAAAATAAAAGAAATGATTAATAATGCGATACTAGGAAAAACATATAAAAATTATATAGCTAAAGCAGATCGATATCGAATATTAAAAGAAAACTTTCATAACTTAGGTCAGTATGATGAAGAGGACGAGGCGTATGTTGAATTTGAAAAAGATAAGTTTTATATTAAGGAATTGTTGGTGGTTAAGCCTTTACCAATGGATTTTAAAAACATACCGTAAATCTATGCTGAGCTAACTTTAAAAAAGAAACGTTTTTCAATTGCCTTTCATAAACCTGCGCATTTATAGAAATGAATTTGAACAAACTATCCCTATACTAGTCAATCGAGAAAGGGTGACAACATTTATGAAAATCCAAACCATCGTCATCAGAACTATCATACTATATATAATTCTTTTATTAATGGTACGGATTATGGGAAAGCGGGAGTTAGGTAAGCTTTCTCCTTTTGATTTCGTGGTTTCGATTATGATTGCTGAAATAGCTGCGATTCCAATGGAAGATAGTGATATTCCACTTCATCATGGAGTTGTGCCGATTGTTACTTTGGTTATTCTTCAAATTAGTTTATCTTTTCTAACGTTACATAGTGAAACAATTCGTAGATGGATTAATGGAAGGCCTAATATTGTTATTCAAAATGGAAAAGTTCAGGTTAGTGAGATGGAAAAAGTTAGGTTAAATATGAATGACCTTTTAGCTCATCTTAGGGAAAAGGGAATATTTGATCTTGCAGATGTAGAATTTGCGTTGTTAGAATCCTCAGGAAAATTGAGTGTTTTACCAAAAAGTCAAAAACGTTTTCTTACACCAGAAGATATGAAGATTCCTACAACCTACGAAGGACTAGTGATGCCATTGATTATTGATGGGAATATCCAACATGAAAATCTTTTTCAGATGAATCTCGATCAAAACTGGCTTTATGGAAAATTAAAAAATCTCGGAATCCGTTCAGTAAAAGATCTGGTATTTGCTTCCATTAATACTAAAGGAGAAATATTTTTTGCTGAAAAAGAGAGTTAGTAATCTATACAGATTTTTTAATCAGAATGATTTTCTTTCTCTCGGCATAAAGTTATATTAGGTAACAAAGGGGGGGAAGAGATGAGCCTAAAAGAACGTTTCACGGATCGATTTATAGATACATTTGGTTTGCCAGCAGAAGTTATATTAAAATTGCCCATAGTTATGATGATTGGTGGTAAATCTCTAATTTTGGAGAATCATCGGGGGATTTTAGAATATAGTCGTGAAAGGATTCGGCTTAGATTAGCAAAAGGAGAGCTGGCCCTTATCGGGCATAATTTAATAATTCAGAGTATCTCTAATGAAGAGATACAGATTAAAGGAGAAATTACCGGTTTATCTTTTACAGAAGGGGTGACCGGAAGATGATCAAAAGAATCTGGTATTATATTTGGGGTTATTTGATTGTCGAACTCAAAGGTAACGCACTAGAGCGTTTGTTCAATAAAATGAGTTCAAAAGAAATTGAGTTATGGGACATCAAACGGGTGAGACATGGATTTTGTTTTAAGATGAAAGCAAGGGACTATTCTCGGATACGCCCAATACTTAGATATCGTAAATGTACGGTTCGAATAACTAAAAAAAAGGGCCTTCCTTTTCTAGTTTATCGTTCAAAGCAGCGAAAAGCTTTTTTTATAGGGATAATGATTTTTTTTATGTTACTTAAAATATTAACTTCCATTGTTTGGTTTATTGAAATTGAAGGTAACGAAATTGTTTCTTCTGATGACTTACAATCAGTAATTTTAAGCTCAGGGATTCAGCGTGGCAGTTGGATAAAAGATATAGATCTTTTAAATCTTGAGAAAACAATTCTAAAGGAGATACCTAAAATTTTATGGATAGATGCCAGTTTAAAAGGGACACGCTTGCAAATAA
Organism: Halanaerobiales bacterium; assembly: GCA_030627905.1. GTDB lineage: Bacteria > Bacillota > Halanaerobiia > DY22613 > DY22613 > JAGMES01. The sequence goes on along the minus strand of DAOVRZ010000005.1, from coordinate 53,347 downwards.
AGATTGTTGAAAAAAAGTTATTTGATAAAACTGAACTGACTGATATAATTGCCACAAATTCGGGAATTATCACCCAGATGATCGTTTTTAAAGGAAAGTCGATGGTTCAAGAAGGTGATATAGTACAGAAAGGTCAACTTTTGATTCAAGCTGCAAATAATTATGAGGCTTTTGCTAATCCTGATTATGAGGGGAATCTTCCACCATATTTACCTCCAGAAGATGAGAAAAAAGAATCAGCTCAAGGAATTATTAGAGCTCGGGTGTGGTATGAAGGTTACGGTGAATCTAATTTAATAGTGACTGAAGAACATCGAACTGGGAAAAGCGAAAAAGTAATTGAGATTAAGATTGGTTCGAAAGTTTTTCATTTTTCTGGGCCTCGTATGATCCCATATGAACATTTTCAAGTTGAAAATGAGACGAAATCCATATCCTTATGGAGGAAAATAACTCTTCCTATCGAAATAAATAAGAAGGTGTACATGGAAACTGTCATTTACCGAGAGGAACGCTCTTTGGAGACAACTCGATTTTTAGCAAAAGAAGAAGCCCTTAAGAGTATATTGAATTCTTTAACTTCAGATGCTATAATTATTCAGGCAAACTCATTTATTATTGAGGATGGTGAGAAAAATAACAATATTGTCAGAACAAAGGTACTTTTAGAAGTTGAAGAAAATGTTGCATTACGCGCAACGGTTTACACCTTTTGTCAGTAAATGAAGGAGGAAAACTAATTGGCTCAACGATTATTTGTAATTGATAAAAATGAAGATGCTTTAAATCTTTTTGGTCATAATGATCACCATTTAACAATGATTGAAGAAGCATTTGATATTAAATTGGTTGCTCGTGGAAATCAAATTATCGTTATGGGAGAAGAACAACAAGTTGTTGAAAAGGTTATTGAACTCTTAGGAGAGTTGAATAAAGTAATAGAAGGTGGTAATTTACTTACTAAGATGGATTTACAGTATGCGATTCAGGCTTTTAAGAAAAAGGAATTTGCTAACTTAACAGATCTTCATAATGAGATTATCCAGATTACTTATCGGGGTAAAAAAATTAAGCCAAAAACATTTGGGCAAAAGAGATATTTAGATGCCATCCGCCAGAATGATATTGTTTTTGGTATTGGGCCAGCAGGAACTGGTAAGACATATTTAGCTGTTGTTATGGCGGTTAAAGCATTACTTAACAAACAGGTTAATCGGATTATTCTAACAAGACCTGCAATTGAAGCAGGTGAACGGTTAGGCTTTTTACCTGGAGATTTGCAGAGTAAAGTTGATCCCTATCTAAGACCTCTTTATGATGCACTATATGATGTATTAGGATCAGAGAAGATTCAACAATATATGGAGAAAGATATCATTGAAGTTGCTCCCCTTGCTTATATGCGAGGTAGGACACTAGATGATTGTTTTGTCATTATGGATGAGGCACAGAATACAACAAATACGCAGATGAAGATGTTTTTAACTCGATTGGGATTTAATTCAAAAGCAGTGGTAACTGGAGATATTACACAGATTGATTTACCCCGAAATAAAAAATCTGGCCTATTTACAGTCCGAAAAATTTTGAAAAAAGTTGATGGTATTGAGTTTGTTTATCTGACTACTAAAGATATTGTTAGGCATAGGTTGGTTCAGGAGATTGTAAAAGCCTACGATGAATTTGAAAATAAGTCAAACAAAGGCGTACACGCCAGTAAGCAGTCAGGAGATGAATAAGATGGGATTTTGGTTGAATCTAAAAGATCGGTTAAAAAAAACGTTCTTTACTAAATTTTTTAAAAACCCCTCCATTCGGCGGGGTATTTGGGCTTTTGTAGTTTTTTTAAGTATAACTTTGATTTTAACGATTGACTTTATACCTAAATCAGTTAAATTAGAAGTAGGACAAGTTGCCCGTCAGGATAAAGAAGCGCCCCTCACTACTACTTATGTAGATCAAAAGCAGACTGGAGAATTACGAGCACGGGAAGCAGAAGAGGTATCAACGATCTGGCAGACAGATCGTGATGTAAGTGGAGCGGTTCAAAGTGATATAAGTGGATTTTTTAAGGTGATTCGTAAATATCGTAATTTAGATACCTATGAGATGCAAAGAGATCTAAATTTAATGAGGGAGCCAGATCTAACTTTGGAGAAAAAGATTGAGTTTATACAGCAGGAAATAGATCTAGAGATTTCCAAAGAAGAGATTCAGCTTGTCTTAGAAACAGATACTCACTTATTGAATAGTATTGAAAAGTTTTTGAAAGAACTTACATTGGAATATCTCAATAATGGAATTCAGCCTTCTTTTTTAGAAAATGTGAAAACGAAGATTGCTATGGATATTCAAAATTCCAATTTTACCTCTTCCTATAAAGGGTTGCTGAATACGATTGCTTATCAGGTAGTCAGGCCAAATTTGATAATTGACGTTGAAGAAACTCATCGTCGTCAGGAAGAGGCGATGGCGAAAATACCGCCTGTTGAGAGAACAGTTCGTCAAGGTGAAATAATTATCCGTGCTGGTGATGTTGTAACTGAAGAAGATATCGCTATTTTAGAGGCTCTTGGATTGCAAAGACCACAAGTTAATATTAGGAATATAATTGGCTTGGTTATGATTGTAGCGATAATGATGGCTGTTGCAATATTTTATCTATATCGATATCACCAAAAGGTTTATTATGATGATAATGTTCTGTACTTATTAGGACTTTTAGCTATTTTTATAATATTGATTGCCAAATTATTGACTTTAACTCAATTAATTAATACTGGATATTTAGTACCAATTGCATTGATTTCAATTTTATTCTCGATATTAGTGGATTCTTTAATTTCCATTATGTTTACTGCTATACTAACGTTTATTATTGTTATAGTTACCGGTGGAGATTATGCAACTGCCGCAGTTTTATTAGTTAGTGGACTTACAGGAATCTTTAGTGTTTCAAAGGTAAGTGGTAGATCTGACCTGGTTAGAGCAGGTTTTTATGTTAGTGGTGCCACTGCGGTCACCATACTTGCCTATAGTTTGACTCAACCTTTGAGTGGTTTTGAGGTTTTGAAATTTACTCTTTGGGGGATAATAAATGGTATATTCGCAGCAATTATGGCTAATGGTCTTTTACCTTATTTAGAAAATGTTTTCGGAATTACTTCAGCTATTAAGTTGTTGGAACTATCTAATCCTAATCAACCACTATTAAAGAAGCTTTTGATGGAAGCGCCGGGAACGTATCATCATTGTTTATTGGTTGGCAATTTAGTTGAGGCTGCTGCAGATAAAATAGGGGCTGATTCACTTTTGGTTAGGGTTGGAGCCTATTATCATGATATTGGAAAGATAAAGAGACCATATTTATTTTCTGATAATCAATTTGGTGGTGATAACCCTCATAATAAGCTATCTCCTGGATTAAGTACTTTAATTATCAAATCCCACGTTAAGGATGGGATCGAGATGGCTCGAAAATATAAGTTACCAAAACCCGTTCTTGATATTATTCAACAGCATCATGGAACAAATCTGATTTCTTTTTTCTATCAAGAAGCTTTACAGGATGAGAAATATGATAATGTAAAGGAAGATGATTTCCGTTATGAGGGCCCAAAACCCCAAACAAAGGAAGCCGCTTTGATTATGTTAGCTGACATTACAGAAGCTGCTGTTCGCTCAAAAGGTTTTAATAGTTCTAATTATAATCGAATTGAAGGGCTAGTTAGAGAATTAGTACACAAAAAATTAGAAGAAGGACAACTTGATGAATGTGATTTAACTCTAAAAAATTTAGATAAGATTGCAAGTGCTTTTACTAAAGTATTATCGGGTATTTATCATCAGCGGATTGAATATCCTGAGTATATAGCAAAAGAGATGAAAGGGGGAGGAAATACGAATGGTGATTCTAATAAATAATCATGACATCCAGACCTTTACACCTGAGATGGAGGAATTGGTTACAAAGATTGTTAAACAAGTCGTAAAAGTAGAAGAAGCTGAAGATGTTTTAGAGGTAAGTGTCCTTATCACTGATAATGCTGAGATTCAAGCTTTAAATAATGAATATCGGGGAATTGATGCTCCAACTGATGTTCTATCTTTTCCAATGGATTCAGAGTATCTTGGAGATATAGCAATTTCGATGGAAAAAGTTTTTGAACAGGCTGAAGAATATGGTCATTCTCCCCAAAGAGAACTAGCTTTTTTGATTGTTCATGGAATGCTCCATCTTCTTGGCTATGATCATATTGAAGATGACGATCGGGTTCTTATGCGCCAACGAGAAGAAAGCATTTTAGACGGATTAGGTATTTTTCGTGAGTTGTAATGGAAGTACGTAAACTAATTGATAGTTTTAATTATGCCATTTCTGGATTGATTTATGTTTTAAGAACCCAACGTAATATGCGTATACATTTTGGCTTAGCATTAGTTGCATTGGTTTTCAGTATTCTTTTTAATGTGTCTAAAGTGGAGCTTTTGATTCTATTTTTCACTATTTCTCTGGTTATAATTACTGAGATGATCAATACTGCAGTTGAAGCTGTTGTAGATATGTACACACGCCGATATCATCCATTGGCTAAGATTGCAAAGAATGTGGCAGCAGGGGCTGTGCTTTTTGCTGCCATTAATTCTATTATTGTGGGATATTTGATTTTTATTGATGATTTAACCCCTGTTACATTAGAACTTGTCAATAGGATTCGTCAATCACCAACGCATTTAACATTTGTTTCTCTAGTAATCATAATTTTTATCGTGATAATCGGAAAATCATGGAGTGGAAAAGGTACACCTTTGAGAGGTGGTATGCCTAGCGGACATAGTGCTATTGCATTTAGTTTAGCCACTGCGATTGCTTTGATGTCTGAAAATGCACTTGTTGCTTCTTTGGTTTTAATGATGGCAATTTTAGTAGCACAGAGTCGTGTTGAAAGTGGTATTCATACTATTTTAGAGGTTATTAGTGGAGGATTGGTGGGGCTTTTGATAACAGCTTTGATCTTTCAATTTTTGACATAGTTATCTAGGCGGCTAAGGGAGGTTATATGATCATGGAACCCATCCAAATTGCAGAATTGGTGCTATTGGGGTTTTTTATTTTGTTTTCTAGTTTTTTCTCTGGTTCTGAGACAGCTCTCATGTCGGTGAGTAAGGTTAAGATTAGACATGAGATGCATAGAGGAGTTGAACGGGCCAAAGCCGTAGATCGTCTGTTAAAAAGCCCGACTAAGCTATTGACCACTATTTTGGTAGGGAATAACGTAGTTAATATTGCTGGATCTGCCTTGGCAACGACACTGGCTCTGGACTTATTTGGTTCCCATGGTCCATGGATTGCTACAATTTTTATGACGGTTCTCGTACTTCTTTTTGGTGAGATAACTCCCAAATCATTTGCTGCTCAAAACCCCGAAAAAGTATCTTATTGGTCTGCACCATATTTGTTGTTTTTAGGTGTAATTTTTAAACCTTTGGTAAAAGTATTGGTTAAAATCACTAATATAATAATTCGTCTTATTGGCGGAGACCCTAATAAACAGCAACCTTTTATCACAGAAGATGAGATAATTCGAGTTGTGAATGTAGGAGAAGAAGAAGGGGTTATAGAAGAAGTAGAAAAAGAGATGATTCATTCGATCTTTGAATTTGACGACACAGTGGTTAGAGAAGTAATGATTCCTAGGATTGATATGGTCAGTATAGAAAAAAATACTCCTATTGAAGAAGTTGTGGATATAATTATTGAAAAAGGTTATTCACGGATTCCAGTTTATTCTGAGACAATAGATAATATTGTAGGAGTGTTATATGCAAAAGACCTTTTAAAATTTCTAAAAAAAGATTTTCATGATATAAAAATTGAAGAATTGATGCGGACAGCGTATTATATCCCTGATAGCAAAAAAGTAAATCAACTACTTTCAGAATTACGAGTTAAAAAGGTGCATATGGCTATTGTGTTAGATGAATATGGTGGGACAGCAGGAATTGTAACGATTGAAGATTTATTAGAAGAAATTGTCGGTGATATTCAGGATGAATACGATGTTGAAGAGTTGGATTATCATTTTATATCTGATAGTGAGTTGATTGTAGATGCTCGGATGCCAGTAGATGAGTTAAATGACCTTTTGAATGGATCTTTTCCTGAAGAAGATTATGATACCATTGGAGGTTTGGTTTTAGGCATTTTAGGGCATGTTCCTTTTTCTGGGGAGACATTGGAATATGATGGTATTAAGATTGCTATCAATGAAATGGCTGGGAATCGTATTTTAAAATTACATTTAGATATTGTCGAATTAAAAAATGAAGTAAATTTAGAGGAGGAATAAAACTATTATGTTACGGAAGATTCGAAATAATGCTATTACTGGTCTTATTTTAGTACTTCCGATTGTCGCAACAATTTATATCTTATATGCTGTCTTTTCAACTTTAGATCGAATACTACGACCGATAATTTTCTTGTTATTTGGACGAGAGATTTATGGATTAGGTGTAGTCTTAAGTTTTGTGTTGATAGTTTTGGCGGGGATATTTGGTAAAAATGTGCTAGGTCGGAAGTTAATTGGTTTTAGTGAGGCTTTTATGATTAGGATTCCCTTAGTAAAGCAGATTTATATTACAATAAAGCAAATTAGTGAAACAGTTTTGAATAAAACCACAACAACTGCTTTCAAACAAGTAATCATGATTGAATACCCTAGAAAAGGAATATATCAATTGGGTTTTATTACTAGTGCTGGAGCTCATGAGGTTGAGTTAAAAGCTGGAGATGAAATTGTAAATATTTTCGTTCCCACAACTCCAAACCCTACTTCTGGGATGTTTGTAATGGTACCTAAAAAAGATGTAATATTTTTGGACATGTCCATAGAAGAAGGAATAAAAATGGTTTTATCAGGTGGGGTACTGATTCCTCAATGTAAAAACGCACACAGGGAGAAATAGCTGGAGGTGTAACTTAATGGGAAGAGGACGAATGATCATACTTTTTTTTGTATTGGTTTTGCTTTTGAGCGGGTGTGGAAAAGAGAATCAACCTACATTTAACTCTGGTGTAAATGAAAATAGTTCTGAAATGAGAGATGCAATCCAGGATGAAGAAAAAGATAATATATCTTCTCAAGAAGATAGAGAAATTTTAGATGTTCAGCAAAATGTAGAAGAAGAAAAACAACAATTAATAGTGGCTCCGTTTTTGGGAAAATTAGTAGAAAAAATCGAATTACCTTCTCCGATAATGGTAATGATTGAGAATTCTCCAGCAGCTAGACCCCAGATTGGTTTGGAAGATGCCTCCATTGTTTATGAGTTTTTAGTTGAAGGTGGGATTACTCGTTTTTTAGCTCTCTTTTATGAAAATTTCCCAGAACGAGTTGGACCAGTACGCAGTACTAGACCTTATTTCATTCAGACTGCACTCGAGTATGATGCTACATTGCTTCATGTTGGTGCAAGTGCAGAAGGTTTTCATCTTTTAGCAACTTCAGGAATATCGCACATTGATCAACTTAGTAATGGAGCCTATTTCTGGCGTGATCTTAATAGACGTGCTCCTCATAATGTATATACTGGAAAAAGCAAGTTGGGAAATTATTTAGATAAACTAGATATTAAACTAGTCGATTCTATTTTTTCTTTTAAAAGTGTTTCTTTTATTGACCAACAAAGAACGAAAGAGGCTGATAAGCTCAAAATTCGCTATTGGGGTGGATACACGGTTGAATATAAGTATGATGCTTCAAAAGGGAATTATTTACGTTTTATTGACAGCGTTCCCCATTTAATGGAAGGGGGAAAAAAGCTCTATGCTGACAATATTTTAGTTCAGTATGTGGATACTAATATTAAAGATGATGCAGGTCGTTTAGAGATGGATTTAATAGGTACGGGTAAAGCTCTATTCTTTAAAAACGGATATGTTTTTGAAGGACAATGGGCAAAAGAAGCTGATAGAGTGGTTTATAATGGAGAAAACGGAATTGAGTGGCAATTTAATTCTGGTCAAACCTGGATTCAGATTGTTCCATTATCTACAAAAATTGATTATTGAGAGGAGATTGAAGTGCATGGATAATAAAATGAATACTAAGTTGCTTGAATGCGCAAAATCTGCTCGCGAGAAAGCTTATGTACCGTATTCAAAATTTAAAGTAGGTGCTGCTCTTCTTGCGAAAAACGGAAATATTTATGAAGGTTGTAACATAGAAAATGCGTCATATGGATTGTCAAATTGCGCTGAACGAACAGCGATTTTTAAGGCTGTTTCTGAAGGAGAGACTGAATTTGAAGCAATTTTTGTTGTTGCAGATACTAAAATTCCTGTTCCACCTTGTGGTGCGTGTCGTCAGGTAATTCATGAGTTTAATCCTAAAATGAAAGTTATTTTAGCGAACTTAAGTGGTGATGTTAGTGAATATACGATTGATCAACTATTACCAGGTGCGTTTAGTAAAGAGGATTTAGATAGTTAGGAGATGAAGAATTAAAATGATAAGAGAAGAAGGATTTCGATCAGGATTTGTAGCAATGATTGGACGCCCGAATATGGGAAAGTCTACTTTGATTAATGCGTTACTTGGTGAAAAGATGGTTATAACTTCAGATAAGCCACAAACAACTAGAAATCGAATTCATTGTGTATTAACAAGAGAAGATGCCCAATTGGTATTTATTGATACTCCAGGAATTCATAAACCGAATGACAGAATGGGAGAATATCTTGTAAAGACAGCCTATGAAAGTTTAGACGATGTAGATGTAGTTTTATTTCTAGTAGATGCTAAATACTCTCCAGGCAAAGGAGATAATTTTATTTTAAATCGAATTAAAGGTATTTCGACTTCATTCATAATTGTATTGAACAAAATTGATCAAATTTCTAAGGAAGTTTTAGCAAAAAGGATTAAAGAATACGAGGAATTTTCAGGTTTTCCAGCTATCCCTATCTCTGCATTGAAAAATAAAAATCTTAACATTCTGGTAGATAGCATAGTAGAAAGATTGCCAGAAGGTCCAATGTACTATCCAGAAGATATGATTACAGATCAAATTGAACAATTTATTGTAGCTGAAATGATTAGAGAGAAGGTACTTCACTTAACAAGGGATGAAATTCCACATGCAGTTGCCGTTGAGATAGAAGAAATGGAAGAGCGTAAGGATAAAATGTATATTAGGGCTACCATTTTTGTAGAACGTAAATCTCAAAAGGGAATTATAATAGGGAAAAAAGGTTTAATGCTTAAAAAAGTAGGTCAGTTGGCACGAGAAGATATTGAAGGCCTTCTCGCTATTTCGGTATATTTGGATTTATGGGTTAAAGTTAACAAAGACTGGCGAGAACGAGAAGAAGTATTAAAAAGACTAGGATATAAACAATAAAATACATTTATATATGCAATTATTTAAGGAGTGATATTTATGGCAATGAAACCTCGTGATTTAGCAAAAATGATCGATCATACTTTATTATCTGCAACAACAAATGTTCATGATATTAAGACACTATGTCAGGAAGCTCTAAAATATAAGTTTGCTGCTGTTTGTGTAAATCCTATATTTGTACCTATGTGTGTTAAACTATTAAAGGAATCATCGGTTAAAGTAGCTACAGTGGTGGGTTTTCCTTTGGGAGCTAATTCTACCGAGGCTAAGGCTTTTCAAGCTCGTCAACTAGTAAAACAGGGTGCTCAAGAGATTGATATGGTAATGAATATTGGAGCTTTTAAGTCTGGGGCATATGATCTAGTCCGTGCCGATATTAAAGCTGTTGTTGCCGCGACCAAGATATCTGCAATAGGAAATGGAGTTTTAGTTAAAGTTATCATTGAAACTTGTTACCTAACCGATAAAGAAATTGTAAAAGCCTGTAATTTAGCAGTTGAAGGAAAAGCTGACTTTGTCAAGACTTCCACGGGATTTGGTTCTGGAGGAGCTAAAGTAGAACATATCAATCTGATGCGTAAGGCTGTAGGACGCGAGATAGGAGTAAAAGCTTCAGGAGGTATTCGAACATTTCAGGATGCTGTAGACCTTATAGATGCTGGAGCTAATCGAATTGGTGCTAGCTCAGGTGTATTTTTAGTGACTGGTAAAGCCAAAACTACAGAAGATGATTATTAAAGACTGAGGAGGGAATAAACCTCCTTTTTTTATGTTTAAAAAACTAATTTTTTCAAACACTATCTGTAAAAGAGTGAAGGGTGGGCTAACAATTAAAGAGGAAAGTTTATTTTTAAGAAATCAATCTATGGTTGATTCTTTAGTAAAAGAAGGCAAAATTCAGGTATCAGAAGTAGAACGGGCTTTTCGGACAGTTAAACGTCATCATTTTTTGTCTGGTATTGTTCCTCCTGTTGAGGTTTATAAGAATCAAGCAATAATGATTAAAGGTAGAATCAGTTCATCGTCACAACCTCACGTAATGGCTATGATGCTAGAAGAATTAGAATTAAAAAAAGGTCTCAAAGTTTTAGAAATTGGAACAGCTTCTGGCTATAATGCGGCTTTAATCGCTGAAATTGTAGGTCGGAGTGATTTGGTTTACACGATGGAGTTGGAGGCAGATTTAGCTGAAAGAGCTTCACAAATTTTGCGCAATGTAGGTTATCCGGGGGTTACTGTTATTGCTGGGGATGGAAGAAAAGGATATCCGCCAGGTGCATCTTATGATCGAATTATAGTTACAGCAGGTGCAGAATCCATTTATCCTCAATTGATTAGACAATTAGATCAAAGCGGAATTATTCTAATTCCTTTTAATTTTTATGACTTCATTACAATTACTCTTAAACTTCGTCAGTTCGATGTTTCCAAATATCGAGGATCATTGGTCGGTTTCCCGGTTAAGTTTGTTCCAATTCGTGGTATGGGTGAAGAAAAGAAAATGGAAAAAAAGTTTGGTTTACATTATCGACGATTAACAGATAATCTTTTAAAGAGTGGGTTAGATATATCTCACCGCCAGATCATAGGGCTGGTTTTATTGATGATCGCCAAGTATAATGAGGATCAGCTTGAAAAACCACGGGATTATCGCAATTTGATAGAACAGTGGAGAAGTGCAGATAAACCTGGAATAGGTGACTTTGAATTTGAATATAATAGTGATAAAGATGAATGGCAATTAATCCCGATATTTTAAGATGTGAAGAAGGTGTTTTAAAGATTTTTGACGAAAAAGAATAGATAGGATGATTGAAGGAGACGGGATTATGCCACTTTATAAGACAGAAGGAATTGTTTTACATCAATTTGATTTAGGAGAAGCGGACCGGATTATTACTTATTATACAAGGGATCGTGGTAAAGTAAAGGCAGTTGCGAAAGGAGTACGACGTGCAAGAAGCTCTCTTGCAGGATCGACTCAACTGTTTACATATGCGGATTTGCTCATATATTCTGGAAAAAGTCTGGATCGGCTCAATCAGACTGACATCAAGGAATCTTTTAGTAAACTCCGTGAGGATCTTTTTCGGATGGCTTATGGAACCTATGTTTTAGATTTAGTAAGAGAAACAACATTTGAAGAAGATTCTAACGAAGGAATTTTTGTTTTACTTTTGAAAACACTTTATCTGTTAGTGACAGAAGAAGATTTAGAGATAATTATGAGAATATTTGAATTGAGAATGATGAGGCTCCTTGGATTTCAACCAGTATTAGAGTATTGTCAGCAATGTACTAATCCAATCGGAGAAAATAACTTACAATTTCACCTTGGAGCAGGAGGAATAGTTTGTTCTAACTGCAGTAAAGAAATTTCTGGTTCTACAGTATCTATTTCACGTGGGACAATCGAAATTATGAAACATTTTCTCAACTCAAATTATAGGCAATTAAAGAAACTTAAAGTTTCTGAATATGCACGTAGAGAGATGGAACAGGTCATTGAACCATTTGTTCATTATCATTTGGATCATCGTTTAAAATCATTAGATTTTCTTAAATCTATAAAAAAAATGGGTAAATAGGAGGGAGAATTATGGATCGAGAACGGCTAGAAATTTTGGATATGATTCGAGAGCGTACAGGGGTTAGTTATGCTGAAGCGGAAGAGGCTTTGACTAGAGCAAATGATGATGTTGTAAAAGCGATTATTGATTTAGAAAAACAGGATCAACATAGTAAAGTAACAGAAGAATTTTGGGTTAAAGGTTCAGATATGGTTGATAAAGTTAAAGAATTAATCAAGAAAGGAAATGTAACTAGAATCATCATCAAAGGTGAAGATGGGAATACTTTGGTCGAGATTCCGGCGACTATAGGAGTATTAGGTACTGTTATTGCTCCAACCGTGGCGATTCTTGGTGGGTTGACTGCTTTAGTGACCCGGTGTAAGATTACTATTGAGCGACGTGAACCTGTTAACAAGTCTCAAACAACAGAGAATACAAAAGATAGTTTTGAGGAAAATGATTAAATAACAATGTAGATCCTCTCCTTAAGCAGGGAATTAGGTTAGAGATGTAGAATTATACAAACATAGACATATTAGGTCAGGGGAGGTGCTTTTATGTACAAAAGAAATGAATTGATTGGTATAGGTTTAATTGCTTTCGGATGTTTGTTGTTACTAGCTAAGATAGGTATTTTACGGACTGGGTGGGAAGTCTTTTGGCCAATATTTATTTTATTACCTGGTATTATTATGGAAATAGCTTATTTCTATGATAATAATTTGTCTGGGCTTTTAGTGCCAGGTGGGATCTTGACAATTGTGGGTATAATCTTCTTTATTTGCTCCATCTTTAATTGGGGTTTGATGTCAGTTTTATGGCCTCTTTTCCCTTTTTCAGTAGCTTTTGGTTTGTTTCAATTGTATATATTTGGTGAGAGAGAAAAGGGGTTGTTAATACCTGTTGGAATTTTGGGTCTTGGTTCGATGGTAGCTTTAGTGATCAATTTTGCATCAGCAGCAGCAGGCGAAATTTTACCGATTTTATTGATCATAGCTGGAGGATATTTTTATTACAGAAGTAGACGTAATTTAAAATCTAATATTTAATATTTAACAACATTTTTGGAAGGCAATGTCCTCTAACTTTTGTAAGCGGGAGTAAGTTAACTTGTTGGAACTTTCTTTCTCAGGAGTCACAATCTCCTTCCGAAAGTTGTTAAATTTAAGAGATAATAACGTAGTTATTATCTCGACTGTAATTTATGTGTAAGGCTGTCGTCCTTAATTATATATTAAGGACGACTTATTAAATTTAGGGAGGGGAAAAAATTTGGAACCAGTAGTATTTATTGTATCAGATTCGATTGGTGAAACAGCTAAAAGTGTAGTTCAAGCTGCTGCTAGTCAGTTTAATTCAGGAAAAGTAAAGATTAAGAAGTTTAGTCATATACAATCTGAGGAAGATATTCGGAAAGTAGTTTATCAAGCTAAGCAAGAACCTAAAGGTGTGATTGCATACACTCTTGTAACTCCTGGTTTAGGAGAGATGATGGCAAAATATGCAAATGAAGCTGCTGTTTTGAATGTTGATATTATGGGCCCGATGATGAATGTTTTTTCCAAGATTTATGATTTGGAACCTAAGCTGAAACCAGGGCTTTTGCATAAGTTAGATAAGGAGTACTTCACTCGTGTAGATGCCATTGAGTTTACTGTTAAATATGATGACAGGAATGATGCAAAGGGGATTTTGCTTTCAGATGTAGTTTTGACAGGAGTTTCTCGTACTTCAAAAACTCCTATGTGTATTTATCTGGCGTATAAAGGATATAAAGCAGCTAACATTCCCTTGGTACCTGAAGTTACACCTCCTCAAGAATTATTCGAAAATCCAAAAGATAAAGTAGTCGGATTAACAATTGACCCACTTCTTTTAAATGAGATTCGCTTAAAAAGACTCAGATGTCTTGGATTAGATGCTCATGCAACGTATGCATCTATCAATCGTATTAACGAAGAATTAGAATATGCTGAAGAGATGATGGCTCGAATTGGCTGTCCAGTTGTTGATGTTACAAATCGTTCTATTGAAGAATCGGCAAATGAGGTTCAGAAGTTAATCGGGAAATGATATTTCTATAAAGTTTTATGACATTGTATATAGTAAGAAAAGGATGGCAGAAGATGTTGCAGAGAATAACTCTATTGTAACTAATTTTTTGCTATCCTTTTTTATTGTTAATGTATGGAAAGCTTAGTGGTATAACGCCGAGTAAAGATACATGCAGGAAAAACGTTCTTTAGGAAAGTCAGCTTTATAGAAAATAGAGGGAATTGCTGAAGTAAAATTTTTTTTGGACAAGAAGGGAATTCGAAGATAATGTCGTATATATTAAATGTGCTATACAAATTACCGTAATGCGCATAATAAGTGTAACATAATGCACTGAGGGCTAATATTATATGTTATATTTATTGAACAACATTTTCGGAAGGCTTAAGCCCGCCCGACTTTATACGTATGATTTTAATTATCTAGAATCTTAAAGGCAGGAGGTGTGGCTTATTAAACTGTCAGAAAGGCAAAAACATATTATAGAGATTGTTAAAGAAAAAGAACCTATCACTAGTTCAGAGATTGCAGAAAAAATAGGTTTAACAAGAGCAGCATTACGCCCTGATTTATCAATATTAACAATGGCTAAGATTTTGGATGCGAAACCGCGAGTTGGATATTATTTTATCCGGGAATCTGATTTGGTAGGGAAAATTGAGAGTCTATTGGAAATGAAGATAAAAAACCTTCAATCTCATCCATTGGTGATTCAAGAAGATTCAACAGTTTATAATGCTATAGTCACTCTTTTTTTAGAAGATGTTGGCACTTTATTTGTCAATGACGATGATGGTTATTTAGTCGGTGTAGTTAGCAGAAAAGATTTATTAAAAGTTACGATTGGAGATGCAGATATTCACAAATTACCAATCAGTGTGGTTATGAGTCGGATGCCTAATATAATTGTTACAAGACCGGAAGAGTCTTTTTATATGGCATCAAGAAAATTAGTGGATTGTAAAGTGGATGCTCTTCCTGTTGTAATTGAAGAAAAAGTTAATAATGCTACTAGGTTAAAAGTAGTAGGGCGTTTTAGTAAAACTACTTTAGCTAATAGTATGGTAAGTTTTTGTTCAGATATCTAACGTTATTTCATCGACTTTAATGAGGTGATAATATGAATAGTTTGCATGACAAGGCTAATGTAATCATCATAGCTGATTCAACTGGAGAAACAGCAGAGACGTTAATGAGGGCCAGTTTAAGTCAATTTGGCTTAAAAGAGGTAGGTATAAAAAAATATACACATGTTGATCAACCTGAGCAGATTTTAAGAATTTTAGAGAAATTTAAAGAGACTAATTGTCTAATTGCTTATACTATAATTTTACCTGAAATAAAAGAAACACTTAAAGAAGAAGCCAAAAAGTTTAATCTTCCAATTATTGATATAATGGGTTCAGTGATCGAGAAAATTTCGCATTTTTTCGAAATTACTCCTGATTTTAAACCAGGGGCATATCGCGAAATTGATCAGGCATATTATCAAAGGATTGAAGCAATTGAACATGCGGTTCGCTGTGATGATGGAAAAGACTTACGTACATTGTTTAAAGGTGATCTGGTGATTATAGGAATTAGTAGGACATCAAAAACACCTCTAAGTATGTATTTAGCCTATCATGGAATTAAGGCTGGGAATTTACCTTTAGTACCAGAAGTGACTCCATCCCCAGAACTATTTTCATTTAATCCTGAAAAAATTTTTGGATTGGTCATTGATCCAGAAGAATTACAAAAAATCCGTAAACAGCGTTTGAAATCTATGAAATTTGAACATGCTGATTATGCTCAAATGACACGTATCTATAAGGAATTAGATTATTGCCGTGTAATTATGGAAAAAATTGGGTGTACAATAATTGAAGTGACTAACAAATCTATAGAAGAAACAGCTTCTGAAATTTTATCAAAGAGAGGGGTATTTGAGAAATGATGCGAAGAGAATTAGCTATAGAGTTTGTACGGGTAACGGAAGCAGCAGCATTGGCTTCAGCACCATGGATGGGTAAAGGAGATAAAAATGCTGCAGATGGTGCGGCTGTAGATGCTATGAGAGCCGTTTTTGATACTGTAAATATTGATGGTGTTGTTGTAATCGGAGAAGGAGAAATGGATGAAGCGCCTCAACTATATACTGGAGAACATATCGGATCAAAAGGTGCAGCTATACAGGTAGATATTGCAGTTGATCCAGTTGAAGGAACAAATTTAGTAGCGAAAGGTTTACCAAATGCTATTGCTGTAATGGCAGTTGCTCCACGAGGGACACTTTTAAATGCTCCTGATATGTACATGGATAAAATTGCTGTAGGCCCAAAAGCAAAAGGTTGTGTACACTTAGATAGTCCGCTTGAAACAAATTTAAATGCTGTTGCTAGAGCGCTGGGTAAAAGTATTTCAGAATTAACTGTAGTTCTTTTAGATCGCGACCGTCATTCTAAAATAATTCAAAAGATTCGCCAAATAGGTGCTAGAATTAAATTAATCAGTGACGGAGATGTTTCTACTGGGATCGCTGTTGGCTTTGAGGAAAGTGGAATTGATATATTGCTTGGGAGTGGAGGAGCGCCTGAAGGTGTTATAACTGCTGCTGCTTTAAAATGTTTGGGAGGGGAATTTCAAGGGCGTTTGGTATTTCACGATGATGAAGAGAAGGCAAAGGCAAATAATATGGGGATTACTGATTTTGACAAAATTTATACTATTGACGAATTAGTACGAACAGATGACGTAATGTTTGCTGCAACTGGTATTACTGATGGCGATTTCTTGCGGGGTGTTCGATATGTTGGCGAATGGGCACATACTCATTCTTTAGTTATGCGTTCTAAAACAGGTACGATTCGATATATGGATGCAAGACATACTATTCTTAAAAAACCTGATTATTTTCAAAAAGATGTATTTCATAGATAGTGAACTCGTCCAGCTAAAGCTGAACATTGGGGCTTCAGTAGGGGATTCTACCCCCACTGAAGATTAAAAACAATTCCCACCACTTATAGAAGTGGGGGTCTTAACTCAAAAGATTAATTGAAAAACTATTATTTTTTTTGGGGAGGTTTAATTATGACATTTATTGAGACAAAATATACGTATTATTTTACTGAAGGTAATGGTTTAATGAAAACTGTTCTAGGGGGTAAAGGAGCAAACCTCGCAGAAATGACTGGTCTAGGACTTCCCGTTCCTCCAGGATTTACAATTAGTACAAAAGGGTGTCTTGATTATACCGAATGTGGCAAAAAGATCCCTGAAAAGATTCTTGCAGACTTACCTTTATTTATTAAGAAATTAGAAGAAGCCACTGATAAAGGGTTTGGAGATTTAGCAAATCCCCTTTTAGTATCTGTACGTTCTGGTGCAGCAATTTCTATGCCGGGAATGATGGATACCATCTTGAATCTTGGACTTAATGATGTAGTTGTGAAAGGTTTAGCTGAAGCTACCGAAAATGAACGATTTGCTTATGATTGCTATCGCCGCTTAATCCAGATGTATGGCGAGGTTGTATTAGAAGTCCCTTCTTATCGCTTTGGACGTCATTTAGATCGTTTCAAAACAGAAGTAGGGGTGATTAATGACACAGATTTAACTGTTGAACATTTAAAACGTCTTGTTGCTGATTTTAAAGAAATTGTACTCAATGAAGCTAGGATTGATTTTCCACAAGATCCAAAGGAGCAGTTGATTGGTGCAATTGAAGCGGTTTTTAAATCATGGCAAAATAAACGTGCTATTGTTTATCGAAAGGCAAATGGAATTCCTCATGATTTAGGAACGGCTGTTACTATTCAGTCTATGGTTTTTGGAAATACAGGGGATAATTCTGGCACAGGTGTACTTTTCACTCGAAATCCTTCAACTGGTGAGAAAGTTTTATATGGTGAATTTTTAATAAATGCTCAAGGTGAAGATGTGGTTTCTGGATCTAGGACACCATTACAGATTGCTTTATTGAAAGAAGAATTTCCTGAGATTAATGAACAAGTATTAAAAATTACATCTATATTAGAAAAACATTATCGAGATATGCAGGATATAGAATTCACCATTGAAAATGGTAGATTGTATTTACTACAGACTAGAACAGGAAAAAGGACTGCTAAAGCAGCGATAAAAATTGTTGTTGATATGGTAAATGAAGGTTTAATCACTAAAGAAGAAGCTCTATTAAGAATTGAGCCAACACATTTAGAGCAAATTCTTCATCGCCAGATTGATACCTCTGCTCAAGCAGAAGTGATCGCCAAAGGTTTACCAGCATCTCCTGGGGCAGCTTGTGGAATTATTGTTTTTGATCCAGATGAAGCAGAAAAATTGGCTGAACAACAAAAAGTGATTTTGGTTAGTTTAGAGACTACACCAGAGGATATTCATGGAGTCCTTGTTTCTCAGGGAGTACTTACTACAAGAGGTGGAATGACTAGTCATGCTGCAGTAGTAGCTAGAGGAATGGGGAAACCATGTGTTTGTGGGTGTGAATCGATTAGAATTGATTTTGAAAACGGAACATTTACTGTTGGTGAATATACAATCAATAAAGGAGATCAGATTACCATTAATGGTGGTACTGGTGAAGTTATATTAGGTGAAGTGAAGATGATTGAGCCTGAATTGGGCCAAGAAGCGGAACAATTGTTAGCATGGGCTGACGAAATTCGTCTCTTAAATATTCGTGCCAATGCTGATTATGGTAGTGATGCCTCTAAAGCAAGAAGTTACGGAGCGGAAGGAATCGGTTTATGTCGAACTGAGCATATGTTTATGGCCCCAGAAAGAGTACCAGTGGTTCAGGAACTTATTTTGGGTGAAACAGTTCAGGAACAAAATAGTGCCCTAGAAAAATTATTACCTATGCAGACAGATGATTTTATTGAAATATTTGATGCAATGGCAGGTTTACCTGTAACGATCCGTCTATTGGATCCACCTTTACACGAATTTCTTCCACGGTTAGTGGAGGTAGTTGAAGAAGTAGCTCATTTAGAGCATGAAAATAAACCAGCAGAGCTTAGGGAAAAACGTAGCCTACTTAGGAAAGTAAAAAATATGAGTGAAGCGAATCCAATGTTAGGTTTACGTGGTTGTCGTTTAGGAATTCTTATTCCAGCGATTTATGAAATGCAGGTAAAAGCGATCTTTACTGCAGTAGTTAAACTTACAAAAGAAGGTAAAAAGATAATTCCAGAGGTAATGATTCCTCTCGTTGCTAAAGTGACGGAGTTAAAGTATTTAAAAGAACGTTTGATCAAAATTGCAGATGCAATTCTGGATGAGGCAGGACTAGAGATCTCATATAAAATGGGTACAATGATTGAATTGCCACGAGCCGCTTTAACCGCTGATGAGATTGCTAAAGAAGCTGAGTTTTTCTCATTTGGCACTAATGACTTAACCCAAACTACCTTTGGATTTAGTCGTGATGATGCAGAAGGTAAATTCTTACATGCATATTTAGAGGTAGGAATTTTAGAGGAGAATCCGTTTATGAGTATCGACCAGATTGGGGTAGGTAAATTGGTTGAGATGGGAACTCGTTTAGGTCGTGAAGTTCGTCCAGATTTGAAAGTTGGAGTTTGTGGGGAACACGGAGGAGATCCAAAATCTATCGAATTTTTCCATAAGACTGGATTAAATTATGTAAGTTGTTCTCCATATAGAGTGCCTATAGCTCGTTTGGCAGCAGCACATGCTGTTATCAACGAAAACAAATCATAGGTATGTACTAAAAATTTATCTTTTTGTTTAAAAAGTGTTGCCTAAATTAGATATAAACTAGGCAACACTTTTTTATTATTTCGAATTCCGATAGAAACACTTTAGAATGCAGGATTTTTGTAATAAATGGTGTATATACTATATAGAAAGATTTTGAGAATGAAAATTAAATGAGTATGTTTTGATAACTGGAGGGATATAATGCGATCCAGAAAAGACTTTGAAGACCAGGAAAGGCAAATCTTATCTCAATATGCTACTTTAAGTGTAGAAAGTAAAGGAAGAACTTATGATGAGGAACCGTGCGAAACCAGAACGGTATTTCAGCGTGATAGGGATAGGATAGTTCACTCAAAAGCTTTTCGACTTTAACATATGAGGTTCGAGATGGTATATTAAATCATACTGAACCAAACTTACCCTTTACTTTGGAAGGGCAAATTGTTCGAATTGCAGATCGTATTGCTTATATTAATCATGATATTGATGATGCTATTCGAGCTGAAGTGATTACATTAAAAGATTTGCCAGTTGAACCAATAAAAATATTAGGTCAAACACATTCAGAACGTATTGATTTGATGGTTCGTGATATCATAAAAACAAGTTGGAATCATTCTGAAGTGAAGCAGAGTTATGAAATTAAAGAGGCTACTACTGAACTTAGATCCTGGCTATTTGCTAATGTTTATCGAACTACTTCTAAAGCTAAAACTGAGGAGGATAAGGCAAAAAATTTGGTTCAAGAGATTTATCAGTATTATTTAGAACATGCCGATCAATTACCAGAAGAATTTCAGATTTTACAGGGGGGAGTAGAGTTAGAGAGGATAGTGGTTGATTATATCGCAGGAATGTCTGATCGATATGTTTTAGATAAGGCAAAAAAATATTTTTTCCGAAACCTTGGTTAGGATAATCAAGTTGTTTGGAAAAAGATAAAATTTTAAGGAGGAATTAATCCTTTTTTCTTGAATAGGATTAAGGTATTATATCTTATTATGAAAATATTAATCGATGGTGATGCATGTCCAGCTAAAAAAGAAATTTTTAAGTTAGCCAAGAAATATCAGATTGAAGTGATTTTGATTACCAGTTTAGCACACTTTAGTGATTATGAAGATTGTACGTATATAGTTGTAGATGATATGCCCCAGGCGGTGGATTTGGCAGTAATGAATCGGACAAAGAGAGGTGATCTGGTCATTACTCAGGACTACGGTTTGGCGGCTATTATTTTGCGTAAAGACGCCTATGTCATCTCTCCGCGTGGGAGAATTTATCGTGAAGAGAATATGGATATGATGCTTTTACAACGTCATCTGGCCCAGAAAGAGCGTCAAGCTGGAGGAAGAACTAAAGGGCCTTCTCAATATACGAAAGATGATAAGAAACGTTTATTAGATGTATTAGAAGGATTTTTTAGAAGGAAAAGAGAGATTTTTGGCGAAAATAACTAAAGAATACTGAAAGTAAGGTATATTAAAGATAAGGGTGAAGTAGAGTGACCTTGCAGACTGACTTTATTGACGAAATTAGACAAAGGGCTAATATTGTGGAAGTCGTTTCTGATTATTTAAAATTGGATTTAAGAGGAACTCAGTATCTTGGATTATGTCCTTTTCATCAGGAAAAATCACCGTCTTTTAATGTCGATGCAGAAAAACAATTATATTATTGTTTTGGTTGTGGCGCAGGCGGAGATATTTTTAATTTTATGATGGAAATAGAAAACCTTTCTTTTATTGAGGCTGCGAAAGCTTTAGCTGAGCGTTATAGAATCCCTATTCCCGATCAGCCTATTACCAAAGCTCGGCGCAAAGCAAATGAATTGAAGGATCAACTTTTTACTATACATGAATGGAGTGCTACTTTTTATCATTATTTACTTATGGAACATCCTTCTGGCAAAGGTGCCCTAACATATTTTGAAAAACGCGGGTTTACCAGAGCAACCATTGAGAAATTCCGTTTGGGATATGCTCCTCAATCCTGGACTGCTCTTTTTCATTTTTTGAAGAAAAAAGGTTTTTCTGATTACCAATTGGAAAAATCAGGTTTGATTATACACAAAAAACCCAATTATTATGATCGTTTTCGCAATCGAGCGATATTTACTATTTTTAATTTAAGAGGACAACCAATCGGTTTTGGTGGTAGGGTTATGGAGGAAGGTAAGAAACCAAAATATCTGAACTCTCCTGAAACTATACTATTTGAGAAAAATCAAAATCTGTATGGTTTACATCTTGCCAAAAATCACATTCGCCAGACTCGCAAGGCAATTATTGTTGAGGGTTATACCGATGTAATTACCGCACATCAATATGGGATTGAAAATGTGATAGCCTCACTTGGAACATCTTTGACAGAAAATCAGGCTCATCTTTTGTCCCGATATGCTGACGAGGTGTTTATAGCCTATGACGCTGATACAGCAGGTCAGAGTGCTACATTACGAGGATTGGATATTTTAAAAAGTGAAGATCTTATAGTGAAAGTGATCAAACTTCCAGAGGGAAATGATCCTGATGAATTGATTCGTGATGATGTGGAAGCATTTCAAAATTTATTGAATCATGCTATTTCACTTGTTGATTTTAAATTAGATCAAATTTTAAAAAAATACGATCTTACAAATCCAGACGGAAAAGTAAAAGCAGTAGAGGAATTATTACCACTCTTTTTGAGTATAGATAATGCGGTGGAGAAAGATGATTTACTTATCAGGATTTCTAAACGTGTTCAGGTTACCCGCCAAGCTGTGGAAGAAGAATTGGAACAATTTATTAAAAATAAAAGTAAAATAAAGGATAATAACAATAAAAAATGGGATACTAGAAAAGAGAAAACCAAAATAAAAAATAGTCCAACGGATATTTTTGAAGCAAAATTTATCAGTGCAATATTTAATAAACCTGAAATGATTGGTAAAGTTTTTGCTGAAATTACACCAAAAGTTTTCCAAGATCACAAATGTCGTTTATTAGCAGAAAAAATCCATAGATACCATCAAGAGTTTAAAAAAGAGGAAAATTTAGCATCTTTGACTACGTCTGACTTATTGGTAAAGTTTTCTGAAGAGGAACAGTGTGAAATTTTAGACTTATCATTTCGTTATCAGTTAGTAGATGTGAAAGAAAGTTTTATTGATGAGGGATTAAAAAAGTTAAAGGGGTATCAAAATGCAATGGAGATGGAGATAATAATAAAAGAAATAAAACATTTCAAAACACAAGGTGATCTTAAGAGTTTAAATCAAATACTTATACGTTATCATCAGACGTTGCATCATAGTGGAAAGGGGGGATATTGATGGCTAAAGACAATAAGAGAAAGAAGAAAAATAAGGATATAGGATTTCAATCAGAAGTTTTGAAAGCTGTAAATACTCTGATTGATATAGGTGAGCAACGTGGTTATTTAACTTATGAGGAGATTATGGATGCTCTCGAGGATAAAGAACTTGAACCAGATGCGATTGATCGAATTTATGAATTAATCGCTGAAAAGAAGATCGATGTGGTGGATAATATTCCTCATAAATATGAAAACAATGATAATGAAGATACAAATCGCAAAAATGATGAAAAATCAAATCTAGATGATTCCCCCGATCTAGATTTGAGTATCCCTGATGGGGTTGGGATAGACGACCCAGTACGTATGTATTTAAAAGAGATTGGGAAAGTTTCACTTCTCTCTGCAGAGAATGAGGTTGCATTGGCAAAGAGAATGGAAGAAGGAGACGAGGAGGCCAAAAGAAAGCTGGCAGAAGCTAATCTAAGATTAGTTGTTAGTATTGCAAAAAAATATGTTGGCAGGGGAATGCTATTTTTAGATTTAATTCAAGAAGGAAATATGGGGTTAATTAAAGCGGTTGAAAAGTTTGATTACAGTAAAGGTTATAAATTTAGTACCTATGCAACCTGGTGGATTCGTCAAGCGATTACTCGGTCTATTGCTGATCAAGCTAGAACTATTAGAATTCCGGTTCATATGGTAGAAACGATAAATAAATTAATTCGTGTTTCAAGACAGCTTTTACAAGAATTAGGTCGAGAGCCTTCACCAGAAGAGATTGCTCGTGAAATGGATTTAACAGAAGAAAAAGTAAGAGAGATTTTAAAGATTGCTCAGGAGCCTGTTTCTTTGGAAACTCCAATTGGTGAGGAAGAAGATAGTCATCTTGGAGATTTTATTGAAGATGAAGCCGCTCCAGCTCCTGCAGCAGCGGCTTCTTTCATGTTATTGAAAGAGCAATTAGGTGATGTATTAGATACCCTCACAGAGCGTGAAAAGCGGGTATTAGAGTTACGCTTTGGAATCGAAGATGGTCGTCCGCGTACTTTGGAAGAAGTGGGCAAAGAGTTTGGGGTAACCCGAGAGCGAATTCGTCAAATTGAGGCTAAAGCTTTGCGGAAACTTCGTCATCCAAGTCGGAGTAAAAAATTAAAAGATTATTTGGATTAGGTGATCTTGTTTATATGATTCGTAATTTAAAGATTTATGGAGATAATAACAAGAGGATGCAGTTTTTTTGAGTATATCAGCTTTTTTTGCGAAAAATCGACTACTCTTGCTATTGACCTTTTCAGAAATATATCGTATAATAAATCCTGTGCTTAACAAAAGTATTTAGGGTCTATAGCTCAGTTGGTTAGAGCATCCGGCTCATAACCGGACGGTCCCAGGTTCGAGTCCTGGTGGGCCCACCATAATTTTTACATTTGAAAGCAATATATTTTAAAGCAATATCGTTAAGCGGTATTGTTTTTTTATATGATAAAAAAATTAAGAAAAAATTTAATTTTGCTATTGACCTTTTTAGAAATATATCGTATAATGAATCCTGTGCTTAACAAAAGCATTTAGGGCTCATAGCTCAGTTGGTTAGAGCATCCGGCTCATAACCGGACGGTCCCAGGTTCGAGTCCTGGTGGGCCCACCATAATCTATGAATTCAAGAGCAGTATCGCAAAGCGATATTGCTCTTTTATTTTGAAGTGATACCAATTAGATGGTATTGCTTTTTTTATTACTGAAAACTTTAACATAGTGAGGTATAAAGGTTAACTTTATGAATATGTGACATATAATATTTTTATCCCCCCTGGAGGGATAAAAATATTAAGGAGTGGTTAATTTGAGTAAACATACTCATCCTCATGATAAGCAGGTAATGAATAGGTTTTCTCGGATTAGTGGTCATGTTACAGCCATCAAGAATATGATTGTATTATCTAGTTCTTTACGTGGTGCGGGGGACACAAAAAGTTACTCTATGGATTAATGCCGTTAACCTTGTGCTTGATTACATATTGATCTTTGGTATATTTGGTTTCCAAGGATTGGGGATATTAGGAGCGGGAATTGCAACGACTCTGTCACGTATGATAGGAGTTTTTTTACTTATTATAGCTATTAATAAAGGTAAGTCAGGGTTAAAATTTTCATTAAAATCGAGTTGGTCTTTAGATCGCAAAATGTTTAAAAATATTACTCAAATTGGTTATCCAGCAGGTCTTGAAAGATTGGTGATGCGTGTAGGGCAACTTGTTTACTCAAGTATGATTATTGCTATGGGCACAAAAGTTTATGCAGCACATAATATTGCAGGTGTTATTGAAAGTTTTTCTTATATGCTTGGTTTCGGTTTTGCAATAGCAGCATCGACTTTGGTTGGTCAAAATTTGGGTGTAAAAAAACCAGAACTTGCTGAACGATATGCTGTTTTAAGTAATTTTCTAGGAACAATTTTTATGATTTTTGTGGGAATCATCTTCTTTATTTTCGCCAGACCTCTTGGATTACTTTTTACCTAAGATGAAGAAGTATTAAAACAAGTTATCGCTGTCTTAAGAATTATTGCACTTGTTCAACCTGCACTTTGTATCACTTTAGTTATCACAGCAGCTTTACAAGGAGCAGGGGATACTAAATTCCCTATGTATAGTACAGCGATAGGAATCTGGGGTTTCGTAGGGGTTTGGACGGTGGTTGCTACGTGGTACTTTCTTGATACTTCGCTTTAAGTATGGCAAATGGAAGGAGATAAGAATTGAATCTTGATCACCTAATTAGAAAGGGTAAGACCACTCTTTATAAAAGATTAATTTTGTGATACGTCTATTCGAGTTTTTCAAAAGACCGGTTGGATTGTTTTCTGACTGTTTTTTTTGTTTTCGTTGGAATTTCTACAAATTATGGTATCTAAAATTTTTAGAATTCGTGAATTTTTAATACAATAATTACAAAATAATTAAGATAAATAGAAAAATAGTAATAATACTTGACTTACTAAAAAATAGATGTTATAATGAAATAATTTTTAGATAATGTAAGAGGCTTTAAAAAAGAATGCGTTTGTAATGATCTAGATAACTGTTGTTCCTCTTGTATTAGAAATCATGTTGTCATTTTAAGAATTACCACAATTAGGAGGAAATAAAAATGGGCAGAAATGCAAAGATAACAATTTGGAATTTGACTAATGGTATTTTGACAAGGAAAAGCTATAATGTAATGCATGGTAAATTCCAAAAAGGGTATGAACCACCAAATGAGATAAAAGCAGGAAAGATGAGTTCTTTCGAAGTTGGAAACCGTACAGGATCAAAAATTGGACCTAAAGGTACAGTTACTTATAGGATTACTCAAGGTGACGAAGAATTTAAAGTTATCTTTTTTTGGGATCATCCATTTGCTCATAAGTCAAGTGTTTACAGGTGTTATTCTGAGCCTCTTGGGAAAATTTCAGCAGTTCTCGAACCCAATCAGCCAAAAGGACATAATCAAAGTATAACGTGGACAGTAGAACTTGTTAGTTCATGAGATTTTAAAAAAGGGGGAATGGCAATGGGAAGAAATGCAATTCTTCATATTAAAAACGAAACAGGTCGAAATTTGACTTATGTAAGACATAATGTAATGCATGGAAAATTTCAAAAAGGAAAGAATCCACCAAATGAGATAAAGGTAGGAGAAACAAAAACTTTCGAAGTTGGAAATTGTACAGGAGCCAAGATTGGTCCTAAAGGGACTGTTACATATAAGTTGGATTATGCATCAGGGATAACTGTGGAATTAACTTTTTTTTGGGATCATCCTTTTTCACATCATTTGAGTGCATATCAAGTTCATTCTAATCCACCTTGGTTTGGTAGTTATTATCTTAATCCACCAGATTCTACTGGACATAATCAAGAATTAACTTATGTTGTACGTTTAAATGATTACGGATTTGATCCAAAAGAATGGATGAATCAATTAGGAAGAAGCGGAAATGATATTTTGATTCGGGATATGCTTATCCCTGGTTCACATGATTCTGGGACATATAATATACCAGTAGATTCCAAACCATATTTTGGTTTGGATATAGAAGAAGGCTTCTTAGGGTTATTATCTAAAATTGATTTTATAGGTGCACTATCAGGATGGGCAAAGGCTCAAAAAGGTACTATTTATGATCAATTATGTGCAGGAATTCGATATTTTGATCTGAGAGTTAGCAATGGTAAGTTTGTTACACTGATTTTACCCAAGGTGCCTATTACTACAGTTGAAAAAGGTAGTATTATTAAAGAATTGGAAGTTCCAAATGTTGTTGAAAAATCTCAATATATTTCTCATTCAATGATTAGTGCAAAAGTTGAAGAAATTATATCTGATATTAAAAAATTTATTGATACTCATCCAAAAGAAATTATTATTTTAAATTTTCAACATTTTTATAATATGAGTACAAATGATTATCAGAATTTAATTCAACTGATGAAGAGTCAATGGGGTAACAAGATAGTGAAACGTACTAAAGAAAAAATAAACAAGCTATCTCTTAAAAAACTGCAGAATGACAACCAACAAATAATTTTAATTTTTGATCAAGATCATTTAATAAAGTCTCCAGGTGAAGGAAGTGGGGAGTCATTTAAGACGAAAAACGATAAACTATTTTCGAAATATGAGGAAATATGGTCAGCACAAGATTGTTTGTATAATAAATGGCCAAATACTTCAGACCAAACTGAACTCCATGATTACCTCTTAAAAATAATGAATAAAAAAAGTGAAATTGACGGAAAATTATTTGTATTGCAAGGCATTTTATCACCTAGTAAATCAATGTATCTCAATGCAGTAACTGGTACGTATCCAAAGAATCTTAAAGAGCTAGGAATTAGAATAACCCCTGAGGTTATAAGTTGGGTTAATAATGAATGGTATAGTAAACATTTAAATATTATAATGTGTGATTGGGTTGAGGATTCTGTTATTACTCAAGTTTGTTATATGCTCAACAAACATTACAAGAGCTCTATAGCAAAGTAAATATTAATGAAAATGTAAAAATAGTTAAAATGTTCACGCATAACTTAAAAATAGTTAAGTATAGTACTGTAAAAAATTTAGAGAATTTACTGAAAAAAATGTAACTGATGAATGCCAAAGAAAAATCTTGATTAAGAAATACCTTGATTAAGAAATACCTTGATTAAGAAATACCCAGCCTTTATTTAGGTGGGGTATTTTAGAATAGGAATTATTTTTATGTTATGTGGATATAAGAAGTTATATGCTGAGTTTTGCTAATTCCACTGCGATTTGAGCAGCAAGTTTGGCATTATTCTTAACTAGTTCAATATTTGCAATAAGGCTCCTACCCTTTGTTAAAACAGTAACCCGGTCTAGGAGGAATGGGGTGGTCTTTTTACCCTTTATACCCTCTGTAGCAGCCTCTTTTAGAGCAACATGGATGGTATCATTAATCTCTGTAGCAGGAATCTCAGCCTGAAGAGGAATCGGATTGGCGATTACTACGCCACCTGTCAACCCTAGATCCCATTTAGTCTTTAATATTTGGGCCAATTCTTCAGGGTTTTCAACATTTTGATCAACATTAAGACCACTTTTACGGCTATAAAATGCTGGAAATTCATCTGTTTTATATCCTAAAACTGGCACACCTAGAGTTTCTAATTTTTCTAATGTCAGAGGCAAATCTAATATTGCTTTTGCTCCAGCACAGACAACTGCTACGCTAGTCATCCCCAACTCTGTTAAATCAGCAGAAATATCAAAAGTTGTTTCTGCTCCGCGATGTACTCCACCTATTCCACCAGTTGCAAAGATTTGAATTCCTGCAAGGCTTGCTAAATACATTGTTGAAGCAACTGTAGTTGCACCATGACGATTTTGTGCAATAACAACAGGTAAATCTCTTCTACTAACTTTTGCTACTTCTGTACTAGTACCAAGAAGTTCTAATTCATTTTCACCTAATCCAATTTGAATCTTTCCATCTAAAATAGCGATGGTTGCAGGAACAGCACCTTCTTTTCGAATAATATCTTCCAAAGTGCGAGCAGTCTGCACATTTTGTGGATATGGCATCCCATGAGAGATAATAGTTGATTCTAGTGCGACAACAGCTTTTCCCTTGTCTAATGCTTCCTGTACTTCTGGAAGAATGTTTATATATTTTTTCATTTTAGTCCACCTCCGAAAAATATTCTTTTATTCTATCTTGACTTAGCAAATGAGATACGGTTTCAGCTGTCTCAATAGTCATTTTGGCAGAAATCAATCCATAATGTACTGCTTTTTTTATGGGCACTCCTTCTAAGAGAGCGAAGATAGTTCCTGCTACAAATGCATCTCCTGCGCCGGTTACATCGACGACTTTAGCAGGAAATGCAGGAATATGATGAATTCCTTCACTGTTTGCTAAAACAATTCCATCTTTTCCGAGAGTCACTAACAGATGATGAATTCCTTGATCAAGTAAAATTTTGATAGCTTTGGAGAATTCTTTGTCTGTATGAATCTCCATTTTAGTCAGAGCACTTAATTCGTCTCGATTTGGCGATAGATAAGTGATCCTATCCATTAGTCCGAATAATTTTTTACTCTTTTCTACCGATACAGGTTCTACCCAGATAGGGATTTTGTTTTGATGACAAAATTGACAAAGAGTTTTTATCGTCTCTAAAGGCAAGTTTGTGTCGATAATCACCATTGGAGCATGTATAAGTTGCTCTTTGAATGAAAGAATTTGCTCAGCTTTTAACTCAACGAAGATATCCATATCTGCAATAGCTGTATGTAAATCACCTTTTGCATCTAAGATTGCTAAATAAATGGCTGTTCTTTTATCAGGAAGAGTAAGTATACCTTCTGTTGATAGATTTAATGACTTACAGTGATCAAGTAACCAACGTCCTTGTGGATCACCACCAATAGTTGAGATAAGCAAAGGATTAAATCCTAATCTGGATAAATTTTCACAAATATTTCGACAAACTCCCCCAGGAGTTTGTTGTAATGAACCTGGATTTGATGTATAGAGCTGCAGATCTTCCTTTGGCTGGCCTCGAAGATCAAGAACAATTCCACCAATAATAACAGGAACTTTATTTGGTTTAATGTTTTTCATTTATATCACCTGACTTTTTTATATGACTAATTGAATTTTATCATTATTCTCTTAGAAAGACAATCTAAAATATAGTTTAAGCAGTTCGTGAAATTATATCAATGATATAGAAGTAATTTTAAAATAAACTGAAAACACTATGGAAAAATCTTGAGTTTTCTTACAAAAACAGTTATAATAATAAAAAGTGAACTTAGTTAAAATCGAAAATTTTAATGAGGAGTGATATTAGTGATAAAGATAATTACGGATTCAGGTGCTGATATAAGTCCTGAAGTTTTTGCTGCAAATGACATAACATTTTTACCTATCCTAGTTCAGTTAGATGGCAAAGAATATTTAGATCAAGTTGATATAAGTCCAAAAGAATATTATAATCTCTTAGGTCAGACTAAAGCAACACCTTCCACTTCTCGAATTCCTCCTTATGAATATGAGAAGGTTTTTACTAAAGTTTTGGATAAATATGATGAAGTTATTTGTATAACTTTTTCATCAGGTTTAAGCGCTACATATGAATCTGCAGTATTAGCAGCAAATACTGTTGCTCCTGATAAGATTTCAGTTATTGATTCTAAATGTGCATCATTCGGTCAGGGTTTGGCTGTATTACGGGCTAGTCAATTGGTTAAAGAAGGTAAAACACGAGAAGAGATTGTTAATGAGATTAAGGATATGTGTAATAGAAGAGAACATATTTTTTCATGTGGATCTTTAGAAATGTTAAAAAGGGGTGGACGAATATCAGCTACACAAGCAATTTTAGGAACAGTTTTAAAAGTAATTCCAATCCTTCAAATGCAGAATGGAAAAATTATACCTTTTGATAAAGTACGCGGGAATAAAAAAATGATCCAATTTATGTTGGATACTATAGAAAACCGTGGCAATAATTTGCATGAGCAAGTAATTGGTATTAGTCATGCAGGTAATCTTAAGATGGCTGAGACTTTAAAAGAGGCGATTTTAGAGAGGTTTACTGTTAAGGATATTTTGATCAGTGAAATTGGTGCAGCAATTGGTAGTCATTCAGGGTTAAAGACTATAGCTCTTTTCTTTCAAAAATAGGTAAGATTGATATTTTTTACATTTACATTATAGTCGTTTTTGACTAATTTTAAAAAAAATATCTCAATAAAAAAGGATTTATTTCTCTTTGCCTAGAAAAAGGAATATGATATATTTTTGTGCGGAAAAATTTTCTAGAAAAAGGAGGATTCAAATGGAACAAGTGTTCAATCTTAATTTTACAGTGGAAGATCTTGAAAATGAAAAAGAGATTAATGTTCAAAAGTTGGCGCGATCTTTAAAAGACATGGCACGTGAGGAATTGAGAAATCGTATTAGTAAACTTGAACTAGGACATATTGGTTTTCGTCTTGATAGTGGGAAGTTTTATAAAGCAAATGGTTATCAATTGGGAGTTACATTGGAATATAGTGTAATTTACGATAAAGGAGTTCTCAAATTTGTGGTTAAAGCAAAGATTAAAGATGAAGATCGAGTAGAATTTACATTGGATCGAAAATGGACAGTAACGAACTTAAAAAAGAAAACCACTACTGAAATGAGTATTCAATCTTTACGCAGCGAAAATACAAGAAACAAAATTGATGAATTTTTGCAAGTTTCCTAATGGACGTGAAACTGTTGACAGATATAAGTCAACAGTTTTTTCATTGAAAAAGTAGGTTAAGTTATAAGCAGGAACTTTTTTGAACATATTGAATATAATGAAGAGGAAAAGAGGTTTGAAGATGTGTTCATTACGACTAAAAAAAATTTTAGAGTTAATTCCAGATGGTGTAGGAGTAGCGGATATAGGTACAGACCATGCTCAAATCCCTATTCAATTGGCTCAAAGAACAACTTGTTCTCCAATCATTGCTGGTGAGAAAAATATTGGTCCATTTAAGATTGCTAAACTTATGATTAGTGACGTTGGTTTAGAAAATAAAATTGACCTTAGACTAGGATCTGGATTGACCATTTTAAGGCCTGGGGAAGTTGAATGGGTTGTTATTGCTGGAATGGGATTCAAAACTTTGATTGAGATTCTTGAAGATTCTGAAGAAGTTGCTCGATCAGTATCATCCTTGGTTTTACAGCCTATGCAAGGGCCAGACGTTTTAAGACACTGGCTAAGAAAGAACCGATATAAAATTATCGATGAGTGGTTAGTCAAAGAAGATGATAAACTTTTTCAAATTATTCAAATTCAATCTGGCCCATATGTTTGGAGGGATGAAATTTTTGATGAAGTTGGCCCTATTTTATTTAAAAAGAGAAATCCATATTTGGTAGAACATGTTGAAGCCTTGATAACTTATCATAAAGATGTTTTAGATAAAATTTCATTAAATAAGGATACAAAGAATAATAAAAAGTGTATATTGAAAATTGCTAAATTAAATGAGAAGATTGTAAAACTACAGGAGGTATTAGTCCAATGTCTGAAAAAGTCCAGCGAATAATCGATATAATTAACAAGGTTGCCTCTCCACGTTTGGCTGAAAGTTGGGATAATGTAGGACTTTTAGTGGGAGATTATAAGGCTGAAGTTGAAAAAGTGATGGTATCTTTGGATGTGACAGAAAAAGTTTTGGATGAAGCGATTGAAGAAGGGGCTGGACTTATTATTTCTCATCATCCACTGATTTTTTCTTCTCTTAAATCTATTAGAGCTGATCAGTTTATTGGAAAGATGATCATGAAAGCAATTCAAAATGGAATTAATATCTTTGCCGCTCATACAAATTTAGATATTGCTAATGGTGGAATTAATGATCTTCTAGCAGGAAAAATTGGTTTAACAAAAATTCAGCCGTTGGATGTAACTTCTACTGATGAACTATATAAAATTGTGGTATTTATTCCCGAGGGTCATCAAGAAGAAGTGGCTAATGCTATAAGTGACGCTGGAGCGGGTTGGATAGGGAATTATAGCCATAGTACCTTCCAGACAGAGGGATATGGTACTTTCATGCCTCTAGAAGGAACTAATCCGTTTATTGGGCGAGAGGGCGAACTGGAGCGTGTAAAGGAAATTCGTTTAGAAACTATAACTCCTGGTTCTAGATTAAATCGAGTCATTAATGCTATGATAAAAAAACATCCTTATGAGGAAGTAGCCTATGACATTTACCCACTAAAAAATCAAGGTGAAAAGACGGGTTTAGGACGGATTGGTTATTTACCTAAACCTATTACTTTAGAAGAAGCTATTGAAAAGTTTAAAGATGTCTTAGAAATTCCTCATCTTCGTTATGTTGGTGATTTAAAACGTCAGATACATAAGGTTGCCCTTTGTAGCGGAAGTGGTGCAGATTTCATAAATAAAGCAACTTATGCTGGTGCAGATTTATACCTTACTGGTGATATTAAGTATCATGAGGCTCAAAGAGCAGAAAGTTTAGGACTCGCTTTAATAGATGCAGGTCATTTTGCTACTGAGATTATCTGTGTACCTTATTTATTTAATCTCCTGCAAGAAGAGAGAGAAAAAAAATCTTTAAAGGTTGAGATCATTCAATCGAATAAACAAGTTGATTCTATGTTATGGAAGTAGAGATTCAGAACCTTGGTTTCTGAATCAAGGAGGGGAGGAAATGGTTTTTGCTTTTCGAACCTGTAGACTTTGTGGGAAATCGATAAGATGGGAACGTTTAGAAGTATTACCTGAAACACGATGCTGTGTTAAATGTGCAGAAGAATATGGAACTGATATTGATCTAAGTTCTCCAGAGATCGGAATGGATTTAGATACTTATAAAGATCTTTTGGGAGCAGTTCGAAGTTAACACGTTACGAAGTAGATTATTTCGACTTTTATAAATATCCTTGACAGGTTTATCTAAGCATGTTATACTTTGTTCTGTCCTAAGGGACAATAAACAAAACTTAATAGATAAGTAGACCAGATGATCGCGGATAGCAATGCTGAAAGGCGCTATTCGAGGAAAGTCCGGGCTCCATAGGGCAGGGTGCTGGGTAACACCCAGTGGAGGTGACTCTAAGGAAAGTGCCACAGAAATATACCGCCTTGACGAAGTAAACACTATGTGTTTTTTCTTAAGGTAAGGGTGAAAAGGTGCGGTAAGAGCGCACCAGCATTCAGGTGACTGAAATGGCTAGGTAAACCCCATCTGGAGCAAGACCAAGTAGGGAGACAACAACTATTATGGACGGCCCGTCTAAGTCTCCGGGTAAGGTCGCTAGAGGTGTCTGGTAACAGTCATCCAAGATAGATGATCATCCAACGACAAAACCCGGCTTACCGGTCTACTTATTCTTATACTATGTAATCGTAACCAAATCGTATTCTGTATGATTTGGTTTTTTTATATATAAATTTGGTAAAGACATGCTTTAAGTATTTTGTAGAATAGGGAACTTTTACTTAATATTTTCGTAATATTAAGTAAAATGGGATTAAAAAAGTTAATAATCTCTTTTCTGAGATTGATAGGATGTGTAATGCTTTATAGTTTATATTTTGTTCAAGTTAGAGAAGCCAAGTGTTGAAATCGATTTTTTTTGGTGTTGTGATATTTTTGTGATAAATATGTAATATACTAATTTTAGAGTTAAGAGAGGAAGGTGATTTGAATGAGTATCAAAGATTTTTTTACATCTAAATCACGTAAACCAAAATCTTCATTTCGTGAATGGGTAGAAACGATACTTATTTCAGGGATTTTAGCATTTTTTATCATTACCTTTATTGTTCAATCTTTTGTAGTAAAAGGATCATCTATGGAACCATCTTTTCATAATAGTGAAAGAGTATTTGTCAATAAATTCATCTACAGATTTACGGAACCTGATAGGGGAGATGTAATTGTATTTAAACCTGATGGAGATCCTCGTAACAGGTATATAAAGCGAGTGATTGGTTTACCAGGTGATACTATTATAATCGAGAATAAAGAAGTACGCGTGAATGGAGAAGTTATTGAAGAAGAGTATATAGATGTTTTAATAGGTGAAAATTACGGTACCTATGAAGTTCCTGAAGGGCATGTATTTGTATTAGGTGATAATCGTCATTTATATGCTAGTTCAGATAGCCGTTTTATGCCGCCAGAGGGTACAGTAGGTTATGTAGACTATAACTCAATTTCTGGTAAAGCCTTTTTGGTTTATTGGCCAATTACTAAAATTCGAGGAATTTGAAATGTAAAATATGAGAATTAGAGGATTAATTTTCAGGGTAATAATCCCTTTATATAAACTATCTCATCAACCTCTTAATTAATACAAAAATCCTGCAAAGTTTCTTAATTGCAGGATTTTTGTCGTAAAGTTTTTGAAGTATATAAAAGCTAGTGTTTATTCAGATGATAAAACATCATCCTCTTCATCTTCATCTAAGATGTCATCATCGCCCATTTTGACTATATAATTTTCGCCTTTTCTGATGATGTAAACTTCAAAACTGGTATATTCTTCACCATAATCCATTGGACATTGGTGACGGAGATATTGGTAAATCGCGTCATCAGCAAGCTCATCAGCTTCTTCTTCTGGAAAATCCTCGTCAACCAGTAAATATAGATATCCATCTAAAAAGAGATAATCTTGACTGAAAAAGATAAACAATTGACCAATAACATCTTCACCTTCATTGACGTTATACATTTCAGAACGAATATCTTGTTGTAACCTAGTTAAAGCAATCATACAATTCCTCCTTAAAGTTGTTATATATTTTTCAGTAGTATTATTACCGTTTTTCTGTACTTCAAACCAGAATAAAAGTCGAAATAATAACTACGTTATTATTTCTTAAGTTTAACGACTTCAGAAGGATAATTCAACTCCCACTGAAATTTTAAAATTATTCTAATACTTCCACTTCCATCTATAGAGGAGAGGAACTTCTCCTTCTGAAATGTCGTTAAATGACACTTAAATAAATTGTCGATTTAATAAACAAAATTCGACATATAAAATGTAAATGCTATATTTACTTAGCGTATGCTCTAATGGCGATTTGATGGGATTTAAAAGGAATTATTATAAGTATTATAATTGGATTCAGAGGATTATTTTTCAAATTTATAATATCTTTTAAGTAAAAAATCTTGACATATTTTGTTGAATTTATTATAATTAAAGTGAGAGAAACAAATGAATAAAATTAGTAATACAGGAAATAAGGGGGGATTGATTCAATAAAATTTTGTCTATAGGAAATAACCGTTCCATTCTTTTAATTCGCATGAATTTATTTTGCGATTATTTGTCATAATATTTATAAATCCAAAGAGTGAGGAGTTTTTAAGATGGCTGACCGAAATATTATGAATGCAATTGCTAGGCTTAATTCGATAGTTAAAAAATTAGATAAGGCGGATTTGAATAAGTTGAATTTAAGCCCAAGGGTATTAGAAAATCGTATTTTGACTTTAGAAGGATATTTAAGTTACTTAGACCAGGTAGGAATTCCTAAAATTGAGGAATATTTAAAAGTATCAACTGAAAATTCTGAAGTATTGGTAGGTGGAGAAAATGACTGATCAAATTTATCATCAAGTTCAATATCCTTTGAAAAAAGCGATTAATTTGTTGAAAAAAGTTGATTTGGATGGGGACAGCCTTCCTCCTATTCAATTGAGTGAGAGTGACATTCAAGAAATTCGGGAATTTTTAACTGTCTGGGAACAGGATCGGGCAAGAATTCGAGAATTCGTTGGTGAATTACGCCAATTTAGTAGAACACTCTTCTAAATTAAAAAATGCAAGAAACTTAAGTTTCTTGCATTTTTTAATTTAGACATCTTGGCTGGTTTTGTAACCATGAATCCTTTGGTAGATACTTTTTTCACGAATTTGAGCATATCGTTTGTTGGTTTTAAGTTGTTCATAATAATTGTGATTTCGTTCTCTTTCTGCGAATTCTTCACGGATTGAATCTTCAATTTCGAACCGGAGTGATTCTTCAATCATAATTCGAAACTTTTGTTCTAATTTTTGCATTCTTTCTTGAAAAATCTTTTGCGCTTGTTCTTCTATAAATTGGGATAAGTTAGGGATGATTTGAATCTCTGGTTCAAGCGTTTTTAAAGATTCTTCTTTAAAAGATTCTTCTGAAGATATAGATTCTTGTAAGGTTTCCACATTTCTAATATGAACATGCTGGTTAAAAAATTCTTCTTTTTCTGGAATGACTGTGACTTGAATTATAATCTGTTCTTCTATCTGACTTCCATTATTTATCAAACGATGACTAATATGTTCGATTATTGTATCTACCTGTAAGTACGTTTCGTTGATTAAAAATGGCGTATCGATAGTAACGCTAAAAGGAACAATTGATGCTTGATGTTGGACAAGATTATCATTAGTTACGAAAAAAAGTTGTTGTTTTAGATTGGCATTTACGATTATTCTGTTAGGAATTAGTTTTGAAACTAACTCAAATGTCAAATCTGTTATCTCAGCAAGGATGTCGCGGATGAGAATTGCCATATTTTTTTCCTCCCCGTAATATTATTTACACAACTTTCACAGTTCAAATGCCATTAAACTCGACCTTGCACTGAACTGCGAAAGTTGTGTTATTTATTTTAGTATATGTAATCAGACTAAATATGGTAATTATATTGACAATAGAGATATAAAATGATAAAGTCGAAATTAGTCAAGGGTGATTTTTACGGGATGAAAAGGATGCCGATTTACGAATTTACCTGTAAAAAATGTGACAATAATTTTGATATTAAGACAATCAAATGTCCTGACTGTGGTACAGAAGAACCAGAAAAGCGTGTTTCAGTTTTTGGTTGCAAGGGTATTAGTAGTGGATCAGCAAGTTGTGGAACATGTTCGTCGAGTAATTGTAGTTCATGTGGACACTAATGATTTATTTGTATGATTAGTATGTTAACCTAATTATTGAATTGACGTAAAAAATATGGTACAATAATATTTGTGATTCTATTAATAAAGCTAGATTAAATTTTGAGAGGAGGAACTTATATGTCTGGTCATTCTAAGTGGGCCAATATAAAGCATAGAAAGGGACGTGAAGACGCAAAAAAAGGAAAAGTTTTTTCCAAATATAGCAAAAAGATCACTGTTGCAGCAAGAAACGGTGGTGGCGATCCTGAAATGAATGCTGAATTACGGATGATAGTTCAAAAAGCAAAAGAATCCAATATGCCTAACGATAACATTGATCGTGCAATAAAAAAGGGTACTGGTGAATTAGAGGGTGTTAATTATGAAACTTTTACTTATGAAGGTTATGCACCCTGTGGTGTTGCTGTATATATGGAACTGATGACGGATAATCGAAATCGAACAGCTGCAGAGGTGCGTCACATTTTCTCCAAATACGGTGGTAATTTAGGAGAGACAGGCTGTGTTTCCTGGATGTTCGAAAGGAGAGGTCAGATTATCATTGATGGTTCTGAAAATCCTTTTGATGAAGATGAACTGATGATGGCGGCATTGGATGCAGGTGCTGAAGATGTTGAGGTTGATGATAATGTTGCAACAATTTTGACTGATCCACCAAATATGATGGAAGTTCGCGAAAATTTGATAAATGCTGGTTTTCAGCTTTCAGATTCTGAAGTTACTATGATTCCAAAGAATACAATGAAAATTGAAAGTGTTGAAGATGCCAAAAAAGTATTGAGAGTTATGGACTTTTTAGATGATTTAGATGATGTACAAGGAGCATATGCTAATTTTGATATCTCTGATGAGATCATGGACGCTATTAATTAAGAATTAAGAATTAAGAGTGAGAGTTGAGAATTAAGAGTTAAAAATAATTCTTAATTCTTAACTAATAATGATGCCATCTGTAGATTGCTTTGAGCATCTTATAGATGTTATCATTTTTGTCTTTTTTACGCTAATTTTTGCATAAAGACCTTCCATTTAGGAGAAGATAACTCCAAAGATTACTGTGACCAAGTGTCTTGTCATAAAGGAGGGGATTAATTTGCGACGTTATTCTTTTTTAGCTTTAATTCTCATTGCTTTTTCTGCTCTAATTACTTATTCTGTTCTGAATTGGAATTTACCTATGCCAAAACAAAGTGATAACAATTTACAGTCGTTTCCTAAATCCGAGAATTTTTCAAATGAATTAAAGCGAACACCTTTTAGTTCAGAAGAAATTGAAGTAAATTTGCCTTCTGAAAAAAGGATTGCCCAATTGGTTCTAGAGAGATATTACACATATTGTAAACATACTACTATCGAAGAATTACGACCTGATTCTCCGTTGCGAGCTTTATCTCGTGAAGAACTTTTAAAATTATACTCTGGCTGGATTATTAAGGAAGATTTAGGTAGTAAAATAGTTTTTTTTCATACGATTACGGATCTTTGCCCTGATGATTTAACTAAACGATATGTGGGAGAAAAGAACGGATTTGTGGCTATCTTTTATGGCCAACCAGGGATGAAAGAAAAAGTATATAAAATGATAGATATACCTTTTAGTGAATTACCGCTTCAACTCCAGTCTCAATTGGAGGTAGGAATTCAAAGTGAATCAGATGACCATCTAATTTCCATTATTGAAGGATTAGCTGTATATTATGATGAATAAGTTAAAACCCCTCCAAGTTCTAATTCTCTAGGTTGACGAGAACTGATGTTCGTGATATGCTGATATGGGAGGGATTTTATGATCATTTTGGGTGTTGATCCAGGGTATGCGACTCTTGGATATGGAATTATAAAAAAGTCTGGGAATCACTATAATCCCATTACATATGGAGTAATCACTACAGAAGCAACACTAACAGCGCATGAAAGGTTAAAAAAGATTTATGATGGTCTTATGGCATTGATTGATAATTTTCAACCTGAAGTAATGGCTGTGGAAGAATTGTTTTTTAACAAGAATGTTAATACAGCAATTCAAGTTGGACAGGCACGGGGTGTGATCTTACTTACTGGAGCCAATGCTGGGATTTCTGTATATGAATATACTCCTCTTCAGGTTAAACAGGGTGTTGTGGGTTATGGTAGGGCACAAAAAATGCAGGTTCGGCAGATGGTTAAGATGATTTTGAATTTATCAGAATTACCAAAAAAAGCAGATTCAGCAGATGCTTTGGCAATTGCAATCTGTCATGGCCATAGTGAGAAAATGTTGAAGCGTTTAGGAGCAGTGAACTCGTCCAGCTAAAGCTGAACATCGGGGCTTCAGTAGGGGATTCTACCCCCACTGAAGATTAAAAACAATTCCCACCACTTATAGAAGTGGGGGTCTTAACTCAAAAGATAAAATAACCGTTTTGAGAAGGAGGGTGTAAATTATGATTGCCTACCTTAGGGGTAAACTTTTAATTTTAAGAGATGAGTATCTCGTTATTGATGTGAATGGTGTAGGTTATCAGATCTTTGCTACTTCTTCACTTTATAGTCAACTCCAAGGAACTGAAGAAGAAATTTGTCTTCATATTCATACTGCTGTTCGAGAAGATGCAATTACATTATATGGTTTTCTTAAAGAAGTAGAACTGGATTTTTTTAAACTATTGATTACTGTTTCTGGAATTGGCCCAAAAGTTGGCTTAAGCATTCTCTCTACATTGCCGGTTTCAACATTAAGGAAAGCTATTCTGTATGAAGATGTATCTGTATTAAAAAAGGTTCCAGGAATTGGGGAGAAGACAGCAAAACGCTTGATTCTGGAGTTAAAAAATAAGATGAATTTTGAAATTTTAGGTGTAGAGGATGATTCAGATAGTGATCAAAAAGGTGGGAAAAAGCAGAAAAATTCTGAAGTTGAAGAAGCAGTAGATGCTTTAATGGTTTTAGGATATAGTCGTTTAGAAGCCTTTGGAGCTCTTGAACAGATTAGTGTTAAAGCTAATCTTGAGCTTATGATTCGTCATGCACTTAAATATTTAGGACAAGGCAGGAGTTAATGATGAAGGATGAGGAACGGATTATATCACCAGAATTGAAAAATGAGGATATAGATCTTGATCTTAGTTTACGTCCTCGCACACTTGAGGGTTATATTGGGCAGGAGCGTGTTACACGTAATTTACAGATATTTATTGAAGCCGCTCGCAATCGAAATGAAGCTTTAGATCATGTTCTTTTGTATGGTCCTCCAGGGCTTGGCAAAACAACCTTAGCGAATATTGTTGCCAATGAGATGGGTGTGAATATCAAGATCACTTCTGGCCCGGCGATTGACCGAGCTGGAGATTTAGCTGCTATTTTGACTAACCTTCAAGAAGGGGATGTTCTCTTTATTGATGAGATTCATCGTTTGAATCGAATGGTAGAAGAGATTCTTTATCCTGCTATGGAGGATTTTGCTCTGGATATTATTATTGGTAAAGGTCCTAGTGCTAGAAGTATTAGATTGGATATTCCTCCATTTACTTTAGTTGGAGCAACAACGAGAGCAGGGATGTTAACGTCACCTCTCAGAGATCGCTTTGGGATTATTTCAAGATTGGAATTTTATAAAAAATCAGATTTGCAATTGATTGTTATTCGGGCCGCTCATGTCTTGGGAATTAAGATCGATACTGAAGGTGGATTAGAGATTGCTAGACGCTCTAGAGGTACTCCTAGGATTGCGAACCGTCTTTTAAAGCGGGTGAGAGATTTTGCTCAAATTAAGGCTGATGGTGTGATCACTAAAACTGTGGCTCAAGATGCCTTAAAACTTTTAGAGGTCGATCCTTTAGGTCTAGATAGAACTGATAGAAGAGTATTAT
Organism: Halanaerobiales bacterium; assembly: GCA_030627905.1. GTDB lineage: Bacteria > Bacillota > Halanaerobiia > DY22613 > DY22613 > JAGMES01. The sequence continues at coordinate 11,432 of DAOVRZ010000005.1, read as the reverse complement.
TTGCTCTGATTGAAATGTTCAATGGAGGGCCTGTAGGATTAAGTACGCTTGCTGCCGCGATAAATGAAGCGACAGATACATTAGAAGATGTCTATGAACCATTTTTATTACAGAATGGTTTTTTACAGAGAACACCACGCGGGCGAGTAGTAACTCCACAAGCATATAAACATTTAGGAATAAAGCATGAAATTGCGAACCATTCAACCGAAGAAATCAATTTTTTTTCAGAAAATGAAAAGGTGGAAGATAAAGAATAATACATACTTTTCATATCAAAAAGAGATAATAGCAACTAATAAGGATGTTTGGAGGAATTTGTGTGAAGGTTTCTGATTTTGATTTTGCTTTGCCTGAAGAATTGATTGCACAGACTCCTATTGAACCTCGTGACCATTCAAAACTCTTAGTGGTCTATAAAGAGCAGAATGGCTGGGAAGAAAGGATTTTTAAAGATATTATAAATTATTTAAATCCAGGGGATCTGTTAATAATGAATAATACTCGTGTAATTCCTGCGAGATTGTATGGGCATAAGCCAACCGGGGCTTTGATTGAAGTATTGTTATTAACTGCTCTCTCCAATGATCGCTGGGAAGTTCTTGTACGTCCAGGAAGAAAGATGAAAATTGGAGAAGAAGTAACTTTTGGAGAAGGTCTTTTACGAGGTAGGGTAATAGAATATACGGATTTTGGTGGTCGTGTGATGGAGTTTTCATATCAAGGAAATTTTGATCAGATCATTGATCAATTAGGAGAAATGCCTCTGCCACCTTATATTACTGTACCTTTAGAAGATCCTGAACGATATCAGACTATTTATGCAGCTAAACGGGGTTCTGCTGCAGCTCCTACAGCTGGTCTACATTTTACTGAAAACTTACTACAGGACCTTAAATCTAAGGGTGTTCAGATTGGATATGTAACTTTACATGTTGGTCTAGGTACTTTTCGACCAGTACAGGTAGAAAATATTGAAGGGCATGATATGCATTCTGAATTCTATGAAGTAAGCTCTGAAACTGCTGAATTAATTAATAACACTAGAGCTAATGGTGGTAGGGTTATCACAGTAGGGACTACATCTACTAGAACTTTAGAGACAATTGCTAATGTAAATGGACAAATTCAATCTGGCAGTGGTTGGACTAATATATTTATTTATCCTGGGTATAAATTTAAAGCTATAGATGGAATGATTACTAATTTTCATCTTCCAAAATCGACTTTAATCATGATGATTAGTGCTTTAATTGGTCGCGAGAAGGTAATGAAAGCTTATCAACATGCCATTGAAGAAAGATATCGTTTTTTCAGTTTCGGTGATGCTATGTTGATTATTTAATTTTGAAAGGGGATTGGCATGAGTTTTGAATTTAGGCTTTTAAAAACTGATAAGAGTTCTGGAGCCAGATTAGGGGAATTGGATACTCCTCATGGAATGATTGAAACACCTATTTTTATGCCTGTGGGAACACAAGCGACAGTCAAAACTATGACTCCTGAAGAACTGAAGGAGATTAAAGCTCAAATTATTTTGAGTAACACATACCACCTTTATCTTAGGCCTGGTCACGAACTGGTTCAAAAAGCAGGTGGATTACATTCTTTTATGAATTGGGATCGACCAATTTTGACTGATAGTGGTGGTTTTCAAGTTTTTAGTTTAAGTGATCTTAGAGATATTACAGAAGAAGGGGTTACATTTAGATCTCATATTGATGGTTCAAAACATTTTATAAGCCCTGAGAAAGCGACGGAGATTCAGATGGCACTTGGCGCTGATATTATCATGGCATTTGATGAATGCCCACCTTATCCTGCAGAATATGATTATTTAAAGAAATCTTTAGAGAGAACTACTAGATGGCTTAGACGATGTAAAGAGGCTCTGGTTAGAAAAGACCAGGCTCTCTTTGGAATTATTCAAGGTGGTATGCATAAAGATTTGAGAGAGCAAAGTGCGAGGGAAATAACTGAGATTGATTTACCAGGCTATGCCATTGGTGGTTTAAGTGTAGGAGAATCAAAAGAGATTATGTATGACGTATTGGCCCATACAACTCCATTGATGCCAGCGTATAAGCCACGCTATCTTATGGGTGTTGGAGCTCCTGAAGACTTGATTGAAGGGGTTTTACGAGGTGTAGATATGTTTGACTGTGTTTTACCAACACGAGTAGCCAGAAATGGCCTGGTATTTACTCATTCAGGAAGATTAACCGTTCGCAATGCTACTTATGAGGAGGATTTTACTCCTTTAGATCCACACTGTGATTGCTATACCTGTAAAAACTATTCTCGGGCATATATTCGACATCTCATCAAGCGAAATGAAATTTTAGGTTTTAGGTTAACTACTTATCATAATCTCTACTTTTTATTAAAATTGATGGAGAATATTCGTAAAGCTATTCAAGAAGATCGTTTTTTACAATACCGAGAAGAATTTTACTTTCGATATCAAGGAAAAATTTAAAGGATTTTTTAAGGTTACGTTGTATACTTTTATAATATTAATAGCGCATATATGCGTACTATAAGGAGGAAAAAAATGGAATATTTAGGAAGTTTCTTACCAATCATCGGAATCTTTGCAATCTTTTACTTTATGCTGATTCGTCCACAGAAGAAGCAACAGCAGCAGCATAAAGAAATGTTGACGGAGCTCAAAGTAGGAGATTATGTCATCACTATTGGAGGTATTAAAGGTGTTATTACTAAGATTCAGGATTCTGAAATGAAATTACGGATTGCAACAGGTGTTGAGATTGAAGTTTTAAGGACAGCTATTGCTCGTCTTGATCCTAAAAATGATAAAGGGGAAGATGCTAAATAGCTTGATTTGAACTGTAGGGAGGATTTTGTGTATGCAAACGCAAAAATCACAGATTAGAGAAATTTTTGAATCTGTAGTGATTGCTGGTATCTTAGCTGTCTTTATAATAACTTTTGTTGTTCAGTCTTTTGTAGTTGAAGGACGGTCAATGTATCCTAGTTTACATGATGGAGAACGACTTTTTGTTAATAAATTTATCTATCGATTTAAAGAACCTCAAAGAGGCGATATTGTTGTGTTTTCCCCTAAAGGTGACCCTGGAAAGAAATATATTAAACGGATAATTGGGGTTTCAGGTGATGAAGTTGTGATCAATAGAGAAGGGGTATACATAAATAGTATGAAGATAGAGGAAGATTATATTAATGAACTCGCTCGTACGGGGTTTAATACTTTTAAAGTACCCGAAGGTCATATCTTTGTTTTAGGTGATAATCGGAATCATAGTACAGATAGTCGAAATCTTCAACATGTTGGCTATGTTGATTATAAAAGTGTGTCAGGCAAAGCTTTTTGGGTATATTGGCCTTTAAATTGGATTCGAATTTTAAAATCTCCCGATTATGATATATAAAAAAGATATAATAATTTCAAATAGGTTTACCTTAGCTTGTTTTAAAGGTATCAGTTTGCAAAACTGATACCTTTTTTGTATTTTAAAGGCGCAGAAAAAATTTTTTAGCAATAAATCAAAAATTAAATGAATTTTTAAAAGGAATTTTCAAAAATATACCTAATATATTATTATAGGAAAAAATATAAAGTTAGAGTAGTGGGGAGAAAGGTGGCGAAAAAAATAGTATTTAGTAAGCATTTGTTTTAGGGAGGGAAAGGAGATGGCAGTAGAAAAAGTTTTCATCGCAGATGATCATGGGATTGTTAGAGATGGTTTAAAAAAAATTTTAGCTGATTACGAGAAATTTGAAGTGATAGGAGAAGCTGAAAATGGTCAGGAAACAATACAAAAAGTTATCCAAAATCCACCTGATATATTGATTTTGGATATAAGTATGCCAATCTTTAATGGCTTTCAAGTTGTTGAACGACTTAAAGATTTAATGAATGATATGAAGGTAATTATATTAACAGCTCAGAATAATGAGTCACATATTGCATGGTTTTTACGGGCTGGTGTTCAAGGATATATTATTAAAAGCGCAGTAGAAAAGGAGTTTATTTTGGCTTTAGAAGCTATTAGTAAAGGTGGATGTTATCTAGATCCATCTATCTCGCGGTTTGTGATCAAATATTTTTTAGAGAGAATTGAAGAAGATAAAATTGCGGAATGGGATGGATTAACTAACCGTGAATTGGAAGTTTTAAAATTGATTGCAGAAGGATATAAAAATCAGGATATTGCAACTCTTCTAAATGTAAGTATAAAGACGATTGAATCTCATAGATATAATATTATGGATAAATTGGACATGCATGATCGTATAGAGTTGGTTAAATATGCAATTAGAACAGGTATAATCCAGCTATAAATAAAAATGGGGTGTAGATATTCTATAAATAGGGTTTTCTCTCTATTTGAAGAAAAGTTAACTTATAATATACTCTAAATGAGTAGAAAGTAGCATAAAGTGAGATATGTTATATACTTCTCCAACTTATTACTAGCTATGACCTGAAAAAAGAGATGAATCTATATTACAAATGTTCAGAAAATTTCTAAAAATTAGCCCTCTGGTTAACCTGGTACATACCATTTGCACATGAAAAAGAGTTTTTTAAAAAAAGTATTATAAGCTTGTTAAATAAAAAATATGAGGAGGATGTTAAAAATGAGATCAGAAGATTATCCAGAAATTTTATTAGTTGAAGAGGTGGCCGAGTATTTGCGTGTTAATAAGCAGACTATTTATAATTTACTTCGTCAAGGCCAATTACCTGCAAAGAAGATTGGCGGTCAGTGGAGATTCCATAAGAAAGCTATCGACGAGTATTTGATTGTTCAGGCTATTGTGCCTGCTGCTGCAACTAAAGAAGAAGAATAATTTTTAACGACATTTCAGAAGGCAATCCTCTCTCATCTATAAGCGTTGGGAGAAGTCTTCAATAATTTGAAACCTTTAGTGGGGAAACAAATCTCCTTCTGAAGTCGTTAAACTTAAGAAATAGTAACTTGTTATTATTTCGACTTTAAAAGGGGAATGGTGGCTTTTCGCGAAAATATAATGTATGACATATGTCTAATGGCGTATTGCGAAAAGAAGGCTTATGAATGTACTGGGAAGATATAGGATCAGAGAATACACAGCAAACAAATTGCCCTTGCTCTGAAGCGTGGTAGGGAGTTAGGAATTGAAGAGTATGTAGTTGCTTCTAACACGGGTGAGACAGTTTTTAAATTGTTAGAGATGATCAACCGCGAAAATATTGTTTCGAAAATCATTTGTGTTACCCAGTGGTTTTAAAAATCTTGGTGAAGACGAGATTAGAGCTGAGATGAGGGAACAACTTATAAAAGAGGGGGAGTTCAAACCCATCTGTTTGCAGGTGTGGAACAGGCTCTCAGGTATCAATTTGGCGGTGTTTATCCTACTGAAGTTTGGCTATGAGTTTACGTATGTTGGGCTAGGGGGTTAAGGTTGGAGTAGAAATAGCTATTATGGCTTTAGATGCTGGATTGATAACCTAAGATAAAGATGTTATTGCTATCGACAGGGCGTGGAGCTGATACTGCAATAGTGATTAAGCTGGATCATTCGGCTGCAATCTTTAAATTAGAAATCAAAGAAATAATTTGCAAACCTAGATAAACAGTTTTTTAAATAAAGGTTTGTAACTATATAATGAGTTACGAAAAAGGTATGGCAAAAATATTTGCCATACCTTTTTCATCTTAACTTATAAAAAATACTTGACAAAGATTATGATATCTTGTATAATAGCAATAGGTTAAAATTAGCAAAATATGCAAATGCTTATGAAAGGAGGTCGTGCAAAATGATTAAACTTAGAACAAACACAGTTAACATAACTCGTAATTTTCTTCATACTGTTGGCTTTTACGGGATTACTATGTCTTTTGCTATGTTCAATAATTCTTTATATGCGCGACTACTCTTGGCAGGAGTGAATCAGTAAAGTGATTCACTGATGATTGCATTTACACAGGGCTGTAGTCGTAGACTATAGCCTTTTTTATATCCTGGATTAGGATTAAACTGGTTTTTTTAGCCAAATATTTGAGTATACATATATAAGTATGTATTTGGCTTTTTATGAATCAGAGGAAGGTGCTATAGCTAGAGCTGTAGCATCTTTTTTTATTTGGAAGAGGTGGAAAGTTAAAGTCGAGGTAAAAACTACGTTATTACCTCTTAAGTTTAACAACTTTCGGAAGGAGATTTATACCTCATTGAAAGCTAACTTATTTGAGAATAGCTGCCCTTACTTGTAGAAGATGGGGACTTATGGTCTTCCGAAATTGTTGTTAAATGAGCTATTGAGTTTGTGTAATTAGGAATAAAAGTATGAGGAGGTACATAATTTGAAAATAGTTGGCGAAAAAGTGACCTTACGTGATTTTACAATTGAAGATTATAAAAGTTTATAAAGTTTGATTTTAGCGGGAGGTTTTCTGCCCCCTCAGACTACTCTCGCTTTTCTCAATAAAATTGCGAGGCAGATTATTGATCTCTGAAGGAACTTTATCTTCAAAGAGATTAATAATCTGCTTTGTATCTTTTCAAAGAATAGTGTTACACCTTAGAAGGAAATCTGGATTTTTGTAGAATATAATATATAGGGAGTAAATTTCTAAGGGAGGTGGGAAACTTGAGGATAATAGAAGGGTATAATCAGATCGGAAAGAATAACCTTACACGTAAGCAAAACGATAAACTTAATGTAAAAAAATCCTTTTTTCCACTTGCCATAAATATATCTGAACAGAATGATCAGGAATTAGTTAAGACAGGTTATAAACAGAAGAAACAGTCGGATTCTTTTGGAGAAATAGGATCTATTCACATTAGGAAAGAAAAAGAGGCTTTTTATTTGTATAATCGTCAGATGAGGGTGAGTGAGCGAAACGCTAAGAAAAATAAAATGAAATTTCTTGTGGAAACAATAGAACCAGAAAAGGTACCAAATATTTCTCTTGAGCAGGTTGTTGAACGGTATCGAATGTTTAGAATAAATGAAGTTAAAAAACATGAAGAAGAACTTTGGAATTCTTTTAATGTAAGACATATGATTTCTGTTGAAGAAAATAATAAAGCTTTACAAATTTTAGAGCAGATTCCGGGGAAGATAATTAATGTAATGGTGTGATATATTGAAGATAAGATGAAGTAGAAATGCTTCATTTTTTTATTTGATTTACTGTATGATGAATAAGGAGGTGGTAATTGACGAATGATAAATTTTGATACAAAAAACTGAGGAGGTTTTTTTATGAGTCTGATTACCTTAAATGATGTAAAAGAAGATGCTCAAGTGAAAGCATTTATAAAAATGGCAAATGAACATTTAGGAGTAATGGGATTTACTGAACATGGTTTTCGTCATGCTGGACTCCTAGCAAAAGTAGCATCAACTATTTTAAAAGAGTTGGATTTTCCTAAAAGAACATGTGAACTTGCTGAAATTGCTGCATATCTTCATGATATTGGAAATGTGGTGGCAAGAGTAAATCATTGGCAGAGTTCAGCTACATTGGCTTCTCAAATTTTAGCTAGAATGGGGATGAATTTTGAAGAGATCGGTGTGGTTATAGGAGCTATCGGTAATCATGATGAACATACAGGAGAGGCAGTGAATTCAGTTGCAGCAGCTCTCATCATCGCTGATAAAGCAGATGTACATAGAGGGAGGGTTCGAAATCGAGATTTTGCTACTTTTGATATTCATGATAGGGTGAATTATGCTGTAGAAAGGTCATCAGTAAAAGTAGAACCAGCCCAAAGAACAATCACATTGTATTTGGAAATAGATACAGAAATATGTCCGTTAATGGAATATTTCGAAATATTTTTAACAAGAATGGTGATGAGTCGCCGTGCAGCCGAACATTTAAATTGTAAATTTAGCTTGATCATAAATAATACGAAACTTCTTTAAGAAACTACTTCATTTGATTGACAAATCTAGGTTTAACGCGATATAATTAAAAATGACCTTGAAAAGGATGTTGAAAATGTTATTGAAGGAGGAAAAATGGAAATGGATTGGAAGAAAAAAAGGTTTCTTAAGATCGGCTTGATCTTGGTAATCATTGGATTTGCCTTTTTTCTATATGATTACTATGGAATTGAGCTAGGTTTGGATTTGAAAGGTGGAGCACATATACTGCTTGAAGCGCAAGATACTGACAAACGTAAGGTAGATTCAGAAGCAATGCAAGGTATTATGAATATTTTAGAACGTCGAATCAATGGTCTTGGTATGGCAGAAGCGAATATCCAAAGAGAAGGGGATAGAAGAATTATTATTGAACTTCCTGCAGTCGATAACCCAACTGAAGCAATTAAGACAATTGGTCAGACTGCGATGTTATATTTTAAAGATGAATCTGGCGAAGTTGTAATGACAGGTGAATACCTGGTTAAAGCTGAGACAGGTTTTGATCAGTTTGGTAGAGTTGTTATTAATTTTGAGTTGAATGATGAAGGTACAAAGATATTCAGGAAAGTTACTAGAGAGAATATTAATAAACATATAGCTATTTACCTTGATGAAGAGTTATTAACAAATCCTGTTGTTGAAAGTGAAATTAGCCGTTCAGGTTCTATCTCTGGTTACTCTACAGTTGAAGAAGCTGAAGCAGATGCAATGCTCTTACGTGAGGGTGCATTACCTGTTCCAGTTAATGTAATTAAGACAAGAACAGTTGGCCCAGTTTTAGGTGAAATTTCTATCCAGAAGAGTTTACGTGCCGGAATTGTTGGCCTGATTTTGGTAGCATTATTTATGATTTTATGGTATCGTACTCCTGGTTTTATTGCAGCTCAGGCGTTGGTTATTTATGGTTTGCTTGTTCTGGGTGCATTAGCAGGTTTAAGAGCTGTGTTAACATTGCCTGGTATTGCTGGTTTGATTTTGACTATCGGTATGGCTGTAGATGCTAATATTATCATCTTTGAACGGATTAAAGAAGAATTAAGAGCAGGTAAAACAGTACGTGCTGCAATTGATGCAGGTTTTAAACGCGCTATAACCACTATATTAGACTCCAATGTTACAACTTTGATCACTGCAATGATTCTTGCTTATTTTACTAGTGGTACAGTACGTGGTTTTGCAATCACTCTGGGTATCGGTATAGTTATAAGTATGTTCTCAGCAATCGTGGTTACCCGGACTTTGATGCAACTTGAGATAAAATTGATCAATAGCCCTCGAGCTTTTGGTGTAAGGAGGTAATGACAGTGGATTTTATTAAGCGTAGAAAGCTTTGGTATATGATTTCTCTGGTGGTTATTGGTATAGGTATTCTATCAATTTTATTTCAAGGTTTGAATCTTGGAATTGACTTTATGGGTGGAACAATTATGGAATATAAATTCGATAATTCAACTACTGTAACCACTTCAGATATTCGTCAAATTTTAGGAGAGTTCGGTTTAGAACAGTCTAGTTCTGTTGTTGCAACAAAGGGTGATAACTTTAAAGGTATGTTGATCCGGACAAAGGATTTACAGCCAGATGAAAAATTAAATATTGAAAATGCTATTAAAGAAAAATATCCCGATGCTGAAGTTTTAAGAACTGAGGGAGTTGGACCAAGCATTGGTCATGAATTAAGATGGAAGGCTTTAATGGCATTATTGGTTGCTTCAATCGCGATTGTAGCTTATATCAGTGTTCGTTTTCAGTTTAAGTATGCAATTATTGCAATAATTGCTTTGCTTCATGATACTGCTATCGTAATTAGTTTATTCTCTATCTTTAGATGGGAAATCAACACTCCATTTGTGGCAGCAATTTTAACTATTGTTGGTTATTCAATTAATGATACCATCGTAATCTTTGATCGCATCCGTGAAAATGTTAAGTTTATGCGGAAAATGCCTTTTGAAGAGGTTTGCAACAAGGCAATTCTTGATACATTGCCACGTTCAATAAATACTTCTATGACAACTTTATGCACCGTTCTCGCGATCTTGATCTTTGGTGGTGCTTCCATTAAAATATTTATGATAGCACTCTTAATTGGTGTATTATCTGGAACTTATTCTTCTATTTTTGTCGCTGCACCATTATTGGTAACGTTGAAGGATCGGTTTAATAAAGAATAAAAGTAAGATTGAAAAGCTCTGCGTTTACGTAGGGCTTTTTATATGCGACCGAGTCAAGTAAAAAGAGGATGGTTGGCAAAAACGTTGCTGGGAAATATTCCTGATGCAACTTATTTTGCCAACCATTCTCTTTTTAGTTATATCTGGGTTCATGTTAATAAAAAGTAAAAAACGATTTGTTTTTTTGTGTAATTATATAATTTTTATTGACATTATGAAAATCTATATTTTTCGCAGGATATTGTTGTTAAAAGGAGTATACTATATAGGGTTAGTATCCAAAAAATAAGTTGAGGTGAGTAAAATTATAAAATACCAAAAATATGGTTATTTAGTTATGCTACTATTTATACTCTTTACATTAACTACAGTAAATGCAGCTCTTATCGAACCATATGTTATCCTTCAAGCAGAAAATGGAGATTTAGTTGGACAAAATTTAGTTACACAAGGAAATAGTGAACTAAGTTATGTTAGTGTTGGGCAGGGATCTCAAAATGACTTGATTTCTCTTATGTTAGATGTTTTTGATAAGAATAACTATGAATTATGGATTCATTTGAAGGGAACAGGGTCTGGTGTCTTAAAAATTTACGGATCAGATCAGGAAATCTTTCAAAATAATTTTAAGGGACAAAGTGATTGGGATTGGGTTAAGCTATCTAGTACCTGTAGTTTATCAGTAAGTGACTATTATGTTGTTTTATCTGATTTTACTGGTACTCTTAATATTGATAAGGTTATTGTAAAAACTATAGATGCAGATTCGGAAATAATAAATACCGAAGGTCAAGGCTCTTCTTCTTCTGAACCTATCCTTCAAACTGAAAGTCCATGGATTACTACAGGATTAAGTCATTATTCATCGTTGTTGCAAAATGGAAGTGAATATGTATCTACAACTTCTGGGATATTAACAGTTGCTGCAACTGATTAGTGGTTCCGGGAAGAGAAGGCTTGGATTTAGTTATCAGCAGATATTATAATTCTAAAACTGATAAGGGAGATAGAGCCAAACATCCAAATCTATATGATCGCTGGAGTTTTGGTTTTCCATATATTTGTGGTAATGTAATATATTTTCCTGATGGCAGTGCATTTAATTTTAAAGATGATGGGGTTGAAGAGAGGACGGAGGATGTCGGTAATGATAAAAAGTTAATTTATATCAACAGTAAAAATAGTCATTTCAAATTTGTCAAATACAAAAAATATACAGCAGCTATAACGAGTAAAATATTATTCGATCAATAAAACAGAAAAATTCATCTTTACATAATTGTTAAAATTTATAATTTGTATTTTGAGATTTTTATTAAAAAAGAATGCACCATTTTTTTTTG
>DAOVRZ010000146.1:0-9847 GCA_030627905.1 Halanaerobiales bacterium | reverse complement strand
TAGAAATCCTCTTTTTGATACAATGTTTGTTTTCCAAAATATTAATAACTTCGAGCTTGAAATTGAAGGTTTAAAGTTTAGTCCATATGAATTTCCTGCTAAAACAGCTCAATTTGATATTAATCTTGAATGTCGGGAGATGGACAATCGTTTGGAGTTCAAGTTTCAGTATGCTACAAGAATATTTAGAAAATTGACAATAGAAAGATTTGCAGAACATTTTTGTAATATTATTAAAGAAGTTATTAATAATCCAGAAATTAGGATCGGGGATATAGAGGTTCTTTCAGAAAAAGAAATGCAACAGATAATATATGATTTTAATGATACCAAAACAGATTTTCCAAAGCATGTTACTATTCATCAATTGTTTGAAGAACAGGTATCTAAATCACCAGAAAAAATAGCTTTAAAATTTGAAGAGAAAGAAATGACCTACATAGAGTTAAATGAAAAAGCAAATCAATTAGCAAGATTTTTGCGAAACAAAGGTGTTAAACCTAATACTATTGTAGGAATATGTGTTGAACGTTCTTTTGAGATGATTATTGGTCTTCTGGGAATTTTAAAAGCTGGAGGAGCTTATCTGCCAATTGATCCAGATTATCCTATGGATAGAATTAATTTTACTTTAGAAGACAGTGGAACAAATATTCTTCTAACAACCACTAATCTAGTGAATGGTATAAAATTTGATAAAAAAATTATTTCTCTTGACGATAAATCATTATACCATGGAGATTGTTCTAATTTTGAAAATATCAATAATCCTGCTGATCTCGCCTATATAATCTATACTTCTGGGACAACTGGAAGACCAAAAGGTGTAATGATTGAACATCGGAATGTAGTCAGGTTGCTCTTTAATGATAAATGTTTATTTGATTTTGATAGTCAGGATATTTGGACGATGTTCCATTCGTATTGTTTTGATTTTTCAGTATGGGAGATGTATGGTGCACTCTTATATGGTGGTAAATTGGTAGTAATTCCAAAAATGATTGCTAGAAATCCATCTCAATATCTAGAACTTTTAAAAGAAAAAAGTGTAACAATTTTAAATCAAACTCCATCAGCATTTTATAATCTGATTAATGAAGAGTTGCAACATCAAGATAGTAAGCTAGGATTAAGATATGTGATCTTTGGAGGTGAAGCTTTAAATCCACTTAAGTTAAAGGATTGGAAAGCAAAATATCCTTCAACAAAACTGATTAATATGTATGGGATTACAGAAACCACTGTACATGCAACATACAAAGAGATATCGGATTATGAAATTGAAATGAATATTAGCAATATTGGGAAACCAATACCAACTTTAACCTCATATGTCATGGATAAAAATATGAACTTATTGCCGATAGGAGTACCTGGTGAGCTATGTGTTGGTGGTGCAGGTGTAGCGAGGGGGTATTTAAATCGCCCTGAATTAACAGAACAAAAATTTGTTCTTAATCCACATGTTCTAGGGGAAAGAATTTATCGGTCTGGAGATCTGGTAAAACTATTAGCAAATGGTGATATGGAGTATTTAGGTAGGATTGATCATCAAGTAAAAATTAGAGGCTTTCGAATAGAGCTAGGTGAGATTGAAAGTCATTTATTGATACATGAAAGAATCAAAAATGCTGTTGTCACAGCTCTTACTGATCAAAATAATGTTAAATATATTTGCGCATATATAGTGGAAGTCAGAGAAGTTTCCATAGTAGAGCTAAGATCACACTTAGCAACAATCTTACCTGACTATATGATCCCACAATATTTTATAAAATTAGATCAAATACCTTTAACATCAAATGGTAAGATTGACCTAAAAGCATTACCAGAACCGACTGATAAGATTGTGACAGGAATCGAATATGTAGCTCCGACTAATGAAATTGAAGTAAAACTGGCTGACTTTTGGTCAGAAATATTAGCAGTAGAGAAAATCGGGGTGAATGATGATTTTTTCGCTTTGGGTGGACATTCTTTAAAAGCAATGCAACTATCACGAAAAGTATCTAAAGAATTCAATAAAGAACTTCCACTACGCATTATTTTCAGATTACCAACTATCAGAGATTTAGCGAAATATATTCTTGGAGAAAAAGAGGCCAGATATGTAAATATAAATGTTGTTGAAAAAAAAGAATATTACTCTCTTTCTTCTGCTCAAAAACGTCTTTTTGCACTAAATCAGCTTGAAGGTAATAATGTTTCCTATAATATGCCTAGTTTTATATACATAGTAGGAGAATATAGTCTAAAATTATGTGCAAACGTTTTCCTGAAACTAATTGAACGTCATGAGGTGTTAAGAAGCTCGTTTATCTTAATTGATGGAGAACCAGTTCAAAAAATTTATGATGATGTAGATTTTGATATAAGATATGCTGAAATTAATGAGAATGAAATCGCAAAAAGTGTTGAAAAATTTATTGAACCATTTGAACTAAGCCAAGCTCCATTATTGAGAGTAGAACTTTTGAAGATAAAAGATAGATCAAAACATTTGTTGATGATTGATATGCACCACATAATCTCTGATGGGTTTTCAATGGAGATAGTAATAGAAGATTTTATTCAATTGCATGATGGCAATGACTTACCTAAATTAAAGATTCAATACAAAGATTTTTCAGAATGGCAAAATAATTTTTTACAGTCTGAAGAAATCAGAACACAAGAAAAGTTTTGGCTAGATATCTTTAGTGAAGATATTCCAGTACTTAATATACCAACAGATTATCCTCGTCCTGCAGATATGGAGTTTGCTGGGATGGTAAGCAAGTTTAGGATCGAAAGAGAATTAGCCAGTCAATTAAAAGAGCTTGCAGCAGAGAGAGGAACAACACTATATATGATTTTATTGTCAGTATACAATATTTTATTGGCAAAATATGCTGGACAAGAAGATATAGTAATCGGCTCACCATTAGCTAATCGCTCACATCCTGATTTAGAGAAGATCATGGGAATGTTTGTGAATATGTTAGCGATGAGAAATTATCCTACGGATGATAAAACTTTTGCAGGATTTTTAGCAGAGGTCAAAGAGAATGCAGTATTAGCTTATGAGAATCAGGATTATCAGTTTGAAATGTTAGTAGAAAAATTAGGTTTAGAAAGAGATTTAAGTCGCAATCCATTATTTGATACAGTGTTTGTATTACAAAATCTTAACTTTGCCGGAAAAACCATCGGAAATTTAAAATTCACAGCTTATCCATTTGAAAATAAAATCGCCAAATTTGATCTAACTTTAAATGTAGTCGAAAATGATAATGGAATCGATTTTGATATTGAATATCGAACAAAATTATTTAAAGAAGATACCATCAAAAGATTGGCTGGTCATTATACTAATATAATCAGAGAGGTAGTTAAAAATCCGGAGTTAAGTATTAAAGATATTGAAATAATATCAGAAGAAGAGAAAAAGCAGATTCTCGAAACCTTTAATGATACAGCTAAGGATATCCCAACTGATAAAACTATATCACAGTTGTTTGAAGAACAGGTTGAGAGAACCCCTGATAAGTTAGCTTTAGTATTTGAGAATGAAAAAATTACATATCAAATCTTAAATCAAAAATCTAATCAACTTGCGAGAGTGTTAAGTGAAAAAGGAGTATTAGTCGATCAGATTGTAGGCCTTATAGTTGAGCAGAACATAGAGATGTTTGTTGGAATTTTAGCAGTTTTAAAAGCTGGTGGAGCTTATTTACCAATTGATCCAGCGTATCCAGTCGAGAGAATAAGATATATGCTTGATGACAGTCAAACATGTTTATGTCTAACTTCTACTGAATCGCTTAACAAAATAGATTTTACGGGTGAAATTATAAATTTAGATAATGAAGAGTTATACAAAAATGATGGTTCAAATCTAGAGATGATCAATCAAACTAATAATCTAGCATATGTGATCTATACTTCTGGCTCAACTGGTAAGCCTAAAGGAGTATTAATAGAACATCGCTCACTATTGAATTCAACATATTGGCATAATCGTTATTATCAAATTACCGAATCAGATCGAAGCACTAAATATGCAGGGTTCGGATTTGATGCTTCGGTTTTGGAGATATTCCCTTACATCATTGCGGGTGTTACGATCTATATCATCAGTGAAGAGATGAGATTAGATATTGAAAAACTTAGCAATTACTTTGAAGAAAATAAGATTACGATTAGTTTCTTACCTACACAGATTTGTGAACAATTTATGAGTTTAACAACATCTTCCTTGCGAAGATTGCTTACAGGTGGAGATAAGTTAAAATTATATACCCAGAAAAATTATCAAATCTTTAATAATTATGGTCCAACAGAGAACACCGTAGCAACAACAGCTTGTGAGATTACCGAAGATGATATTAATATTCCAATCGGTAAACCTATTTATAATACGCAAATTTATATTCTAGGAAAAAATAATCAACTACAACCGATTGGAATTCCAGGTGAGTTATGTATATCTGGTAAGAGTCTTGCTAGAGGATATTTAAACAGAGAAGAACTGACTAAAGAAAAATTTACGATTAATCCTATTACACAAGAACGAATGTACAGAACAGGTGACCTAGCAAGATGGCTTTCAGATGGAAGTATTGAATTTTTAGGTAGAATAGATCAACAAGTTAAGATTAGAGGAATAAGAATAGAACTTGGTGAGATTGAAAATCAAATATTGAGTCATGAAGCAGTTAAAGAAGTAGTGGTCGATAAATATGATGATAAGTATTTAGTAGCATATATTATTGGCGAAATATCAATATCTGAGCTAAAAGGTTATCTATCTAAAAAATTGCCTGACTATATGATTCCTCAATATTTTGTCACACTTGAAAACATACCATTAACTAGAAATGGCAAGGTTGATCGTAAAGCCTTACCTCGACCTGAGATAAAAAGTAATGTTAATGAATATATTGCTCCTCGAAATGAAGCAGAAGAGAGCTTGTCTAGAATATGGTCAGAAGTCTTGGAAGTAGAGTATGTGGGAATAAATGATAACTTTTTTGCGCTAGGTGGCGATTCAATCTTAGCTATTCAAATAGTAGCTAGAGCCAGTCAAAGAGGATTTAACATTACGGTTAAAGATATTTTTAGATATAAAATGATTATGAATCTTTTGGAAAACGTAGATTATCGTAAAAAGAAATTCACAATTTCTCAAGAAGATGTAGAAGGAGAAGTGTTACTGACACCTATTCAAAAGTGGTTCTTTGAGAAAAAATTTAGTCACCAAAACTTCTGGAATCAATCGAACATATTCATTATAAATAAAGATGTGGATTTAGAATTGCTGGAAGAAGTGTTTAGAAAACTTATCAAAGTTCATGATGCTTTAAGGATGGGATATAAGTTCGAAGGAGATCAGATTATCCAGTTTAATCGTAGAAATGATGAAATTAATTTTGAATTAGACGTGATAGAGTTAGTAGATTATTCTTATGAAATTCAAAGAGAGAAAATCAAACAGATCAGCGAAGAACTTCAGAATAATTTGGACTTAGAAACTAATTTATTAGTTAAAGCAGTTATTTTTGATCTTGGTAATAATGGAAAAAGATTATTTATTCCTATCCATCACTTAGTAATTGATGGTGTATCCTGGAGAATAATTTTAGAAGATTTAGAAGAACTATATAATTCTAAGCTTCAGAAAGATCTTCCACTAAAAACAACTTCTTTTAAAGAGTGGAGTTATAAGTTAAATGAATACGTTAAAGAAGAAACTATCGACATAGAGTACTGGGATAATATAGATATTTCAAAAGTTAAATCATTAGCTACTACAGAATTTGGGCATAATTTTTGGAAGGATTTCAAAAGAAAAGCCATTCAATTAGATGAAGTCCAAACTGAAAAACTCTTAACTAAGGTTAACTTTGCTTATAATACTGAGATTAATGATATTCTCTTGACCGCTTTAGCTAATTCATTAATGGAAGTGATGAAATCTGAAAATCTGTTATTGACTTTAGAAGGACATGGAAGAGAAGAAATATTTGAAAATGTAGATATCTCAAGAACAGTAGGCTGGTTTACTAGTGAATGCCCTGTTTATTTTGAAAGACAGGAGAATATTGAGAAATCAATCAAATATGTTAAAGAAAATCTTCGTAAGATACCGAAGATTAACTATGGAATCGCAAGATATTTGCAGAATCAGTCAAAATTGCAACAATTGAATCCTGAGATTTCGTTTAATTACTTGGGGCAGTTTGATGGAATCATTGCAAAAAACGATAATAGCATTCTTTCATACTGCAACGAGGAGATCGGAACAGGAATTCATTATGAAAATAGTCATGTTAACTTAATTGATGTCGTAGGATTGTGTATGAATGGCAGGTTGGAATTAAGAGTAGACTATAACTCTAAGTATATTGAGGATAACTTGATAGCAGAATTTCAGATGCTCTATAAAGAACAGTTACTCAATTTGATCGAACATTGTGTCAATAAAACTGAGCCTACTGTAACCCCTTCTGATTTTGGAGTAGAGAATTTATTTGATCTTGAGGGATTTGAACTTTTAACGAAAAGGCATAGCAATATTTTAAAGATTAATCCACTCACCCCAATGCAGGAAGGAATGTTGTTTCACAGTTTATCTAATGAAAAGGGAACTAATTATTGTGAACAAATTGGCTATTTTATAGAGGGAGATATTGCTATAGAATTGTTTAAAAAGGCATGGTCAATAACCCTTAGTCGTCATGAAATATTTAGGACTGAGTTTGTTTGGAAAGAGTCTAAAAAACCAGTTCAAATAGTTTTGCAGGATAAAGATGTAGAGATACACGAGCATGATATATCAGATAAAGATAGTATTGAGCAGAATAAATATATTCAAGATTTCAAAGATAGAGATATGAGTGAAGGTTTAGATATTAATAGTGGAGTTTTAAATCGCATATCTTTAATAAAACTATCAGAGGAGAAATATTACGTTTGTTGGTCTTTCCACCATATCTTATTAGATGGTTGGAGCGTGCCAATAGTTAATCAATCTCTTTTAGAAATATATTCTATTTTAAAGAAAGATACCAATTTGCCACCTAAGCCAGCAGTGGATTTTAGCGATTATTTAGAATGGTTTAATAAGCATGATCGGAAAAAAAGTCTTACATTTTGGAAAAGTTATTTGCATGATTTTATAGAACCGACACTTCTACCAGTTACTAGAAATTTTAGCGAAACAGAGATTATATCAGAAGCAGAAACATTGCAAATGGAATTTGATCAGGAAAGAACTGCGAAGATCAATCAGTTCTGCCAGAAAAATAATATAACCATGAATGTCCTGATTCAAACTGCTTGGGGAATTTTACTTCAGAGATATAACAATACACAAGAAAGCTGCTTTGGAATGACAGTCTCTGGCAGACCTGGAGAGATAGCTGGAGTTGAAAAGATAGTCGGATTGTTTATCAATACACTTCCAGTAGTAACTAGGAACAAGGAAGATTATACAGTCAAAGAAATGTTAGCTGATATAAATCGTGAACTTGTGGAGATTAGAGAACAAAGATATATTTCATTAGCAGAAATACAAAAACTAAGTAATATAGATAATGCTTATCCGTTATTTAATACACTTTTTCTATTTGAAAATTATCCTTTCAGTGAGCTGGAACTAAAAGATATTGGTTTCAAAATCTCTTTTGATTTTACTTATTCATTATCTAACTATGATCTAGCAGTTGTAGTGTGGAGTAATCAAACAACTATAGTGAAATTGACATATAACACACAATTATTTAGTTCTAATGAAATAAATCTTATCTCTCAGCACTTGAATAATTTAATCGCACAATTGGTTCAGAATTCTGAATTACTTCTTTCAGAAATTGAGATGATTGGAGAAGATGAGAAACAGGAGTTGTTAGTTGCCTTTAACGATACAAAAATAAACTATCCGCAAGAAAAGACAATTCAGCAATTATTTGAAGAACAAGTAGAAAGAACACCGGAGAATATAGCGGTTATAGGTGAAGATGAAAAATATACCTATCGCCAAATAAATGCAAAGGCAAATTATCTGGCAAGTATTTTGAGAGATAAAGGTGTTAGTCAGTCACCGGTAGGAATTTTGGTTGAGCGCTCAGCCCAGATGGTGATTGGGATATTGGGTGTTTTAAAGGCAGGAGGTGTTTATCTGCCAATTGACTTAGAATATCCAGATGAACGAATTAAGTACATGCTTGATGATTCAGGAACAAAGATTCTTTTAACCCAATCTAAATTACAAAAAGCCAATAGTTTAGAGATTGAACGATTGTATCTTGATAATCTTCAATATACTGAAAATTGTCCTAATACTCATCAAGTTAATAGTCATAGGGATCTTGCTTATATTATCTATACTTCAGGTTCTACTGGAAAACCTAAGGGGGTAGCGGTTGAACACCAATCATTAGTTAATTATCTAAGTTGGTTTATTAGTCAGGCTAAAATAAGGGCAGAAGATTCTTCAATTATGCTCTCATCTTATGCTTTTGATTTAGGCTATACGGTATTTTGGTCAACTTTAGTAAGCGGAGCTAGTCTACATATCGTTTCAGATAATCTATACAAAGATGGTAATTTGTTGATTGATTATCTGGCTAAAAACTTGATTACTCTAATCAAGCTAACACCAACTATGTTTAATATGTTGATCAATAGTCCTAAATTTATAGATAGTTCAAGTTTGAGTGCTCTCAGAATGATTGTTTTGGGTGGGGAGAAAATTAGAGTAAATGATTTGGAAGTATATCTTAAAAAATATCCAAAAATAGTATTTATGAATCATTATGGGCCAACGGAAACTACAATTGGTTGTTTGAGTAAAATGATTGATCAGAAAAGTTTTTCGACTTTTGCTAAGAGGCCGACAATCGGTAGGCCGAACAGTAATATGCAGGCATATATTTTAAATCAAAATAATCAGCTGCAACCAGTAGGGGTTATTGGAGAATTATGCATTTCTGGTGATGGATTGGCTAGAGGATATATTAATAATCAGTTACTAACTGAGGAACGTTTTATCGAGAACCCATTTATTGATAATCCTTATGGGATTATCTTGGGAGAAAGATTGTATAAGACAGGTGACCTTGCCAGATTTCTAGTAGACGGTTCTGTAGAGTTTGTCGGGAGAATAGACCATCAGATTAAGATAAGAGGATTTAGAGTTGAAGTTGGAGAGATAAGAAAGCATTTATTGAGTTATTCGTCTGTTAAAGATGCAGTGATTATTGATAATGAAGATGCAGATGGTAATATCTATCTTACAGCTTATATTGTTGCAGATGAAGAAGTGACTGTTTTGATGATGAAAAACTTTTTGGGAAGAGAATTGCCTGAATATATGATTCCAGCTTATTTTGTTCAATTAGAAGCTCTGCCGATGACCGCAAATGGTAAACTAGATCGGGGTAGATTACCTTCGCCACTTGAAAATATTAATTTAGAATCAAAATATGTGGCACCGACAAACCAGATTGAAGAGAAAATCGCTAATATTTGGTCAGATTTATTGAGAATAGAGCAGATTGGAATTCATGATAACTTCTTTGAACTTGGAGGACATTCTATAAGAGTGATACAGTTTGCCTCCAGGTTGTATAGAGATATGGATATAGAGATGTCTTTATTAGCGATTTTTAAAATGCCGACGATTAAAGAAATTGCTGATCATATTAAAGATATAGAACAGAGTAGTTATATATCTATTGAAAAGACGGAAGAGAGAGAGTATTATCCATTATCTTCTGCTCAAATGAGAATTTTTATATTAGGTCAGATGAGTGAAGCTAATATTGGTTATAATGTGCCAACAACGCTAATTATCGAAGGAGAT
>DAOVRZ010000168.1:0-6878 GCA_030627905.1 Halanaerobiales bacterium | reverse complement strand
TGGAAACCTTTGATGTATTTTTTTTGAGTGGAAAAGGGCAAAATTTTAAGATTATTATTTACTGACAGAGTTTTTATCCTAAAATCGGGGGTTTACTGTCAAAAAGCATGTCTCTTAACAATAATGGTGCAGTTTACAGCGAACTAATAGAGATACATGAAGACACAGTACTAAAAGCCATAGCCTTAAAAGAAGGTATGACAGCTAGTGAAGTAAGCGTTGGTGAATATATAATAACCTATAGTTTAGATATATCAAGCAATCCGGTAGATGGAGGTAGTGTAACGATTACTCCAAAACAGGAAAATTACAGTTATGGAGATGAAGTTACTCTTGAAGCAGTAGCTGGTGAAGGATATAACTTCGATTACTGGGAAGGGAATTTAAGCGGAGCAGAAAACCCAGTAAGTTTAACTATAAATGAAAGTAAGGAAATAACAGCTGTATTTGCACCTATTGAGTATTCTGTTACCTTTAAAGTTAAAGGAGAGGATGATACTACTCTATCAGGAGCAACAGTTAATTTAAATGGACAGAAAAAACAACAGATGAGAATGGTCTGGTAACTTTCTCTATTAGAGCAGGAAATTATTCTTATACAGTCAATTATGACAATTATGAGGATAAATCAGGAACGATTGAAGTAATAAATGAAGATATTCAGAATACAGTGGTTCTGGCTTTTTATGCTTCAATAGCAGAAGAATTATCACAAGCTCTAGCAGATGAAACAAAGACTATTATTAATCTAGTAGATGGAGAATATGATTTATCAGCTGAGATAAAAGTAGTAAACGGGTCGAAGGTATTAAAATCAGAGAGCAATGCTCTGGTATATTTAAACTTGGATCAAGATTTAGTTAATATAAACTATCAAGACCAAGTAATTCTGAAAACTTTGGTAGTAGGAAATTTAACTGTTAATAGTTTGAAAACTTTATCACTTGAAACGATTATTGAAGGAGATTTAAATCTTACTGGGGGAACTCTAAATCTTGCTGATCAAAAGTTAGAAGTACAGGGGAACTTAAATCACTCTGGTGGTTTTCTTTAAGTAAATAGTGGAGAGTTACATGTTGGAGGAAGTTATCTGATAGAACAAATCGGTGGGGGAGATTCGCAAGGTTATATTGAAATGAATGATGAGAATGACAGAATCAATGTTGATGGAAACTTTATAATGGATAGTGTATGGTCTCGCAATGATAGACTAACTGCTGGAATACTGGAAGTAAAGGGAGACTTTACTCAAAAGAGGAGTGCTTCTAGTAGCAGTAGTAGTTATACTAATTTTAGGTCAACTGGTACTCACAAGGTTGTTTTATCTGGTACAGGGGATCAGGTAGTGAGTTTTGCCAGTCCTTTAACAACTGGATCCTGTTTTTCAGTGCTGGAACTTTCTAATACTAGTGGAAACTATAACCTTTAACACCAAAGTAGCGGTAACGGGTGAAATAATCTATCATTCAGGAATTGGATATAAGCGGTGATGTTTATCAAGAAGGAGAAACAGTATCTTTAAATGGATATACGCTTAATATCTTTGGAGGAAGCTATTATTTAAGTAATGGTACTCTGAATTTAGGAGGAGGAAACCTGAATATAGCAGCAGAATTCTTCCATACAGGTGGTTTTCTTCAAGTAAATAGTGGAGAATTGCATGTTGTAGGAAGTTATTTGATAGAACAAATGGTGGGGGAGCTTCGCAAGGTTATATTGAAATGAATGATGAGAACGGCAGGATCATTGTTGATGGCAACTTTATTATGGATAGTGTATGGTCTCACAAAGATAGATTAATTGCAGGAACATTGGAAGTAAAGGGAGACTTTACGCAAAAGAGGAGTGCTTATAGTAGCAGTAGTAGTTATACTAATTTCCGGGCTATAGGTACTCACAAGGTTGTTTTATCTGGTACAGGGGATCAGGTAGTGAGTTTTGCCAGTCCTTTAACAACTGGATCCTGTTTTTCAGTGCTGGAACTTTCTAATACTAGTGGAACTATAACCTTTAACAGTAGAGCAGCGGTAACAGGTGAGATAAATCCACAGCCAGGAATAAATCTTTTACAAACGGAAAATCTTTATCCAGCGGGTACTGCTGAAATAATCGGTGGAAACTGGGCATGGGATCTTGGAATTAGTGAAAATTGGACCTTGCAGCATGATTTGACAGTTGATTGTGATCTTTATCTAAACTCTGGAAATCTTTATACAAATGGTTTTAACCTTAATATTACTGGTACCACTCATTATTTAGGAGGAATTATAGTAATCTAAGTTCTTGAAAGCCTCGGTAGAATTTTACCGAGGCTATTTTTTTGTGTAGAATTATTTTGCTAACTTAGATTTAATAAATTATAAAAGATTCAAATTGACATCTAACAACTTCCATGTTACAATGAAGTTGTTTAAAACTGACGACTTATTACTAATTGAGAGTTGTCAGTTTTAATAATTGGCTTAGGAGGGTATAAATGATAAAATTCGAGAATGTACACAAAATTTATGAAGATAATTTTGAAGCAGTAAAAAACTTAAATTTCACAGTAAAAGAAGGAGAATTGTTAGTTTTAATAGGTCCAAGTGGTTGTGGTAAGACTACAACAATGAAGATGATTAATCGTTTGATCGACCTTTCAAAAGGGACAATCTATATTAATAAAAAACCAGTTAATGATCAAGATCCTGTAATTCTTCGAAGAAATATAGGATATGTGATTCAGCAAATAGGGTTATTTCCACATATGACTATTGCGGAAAATATTGCTTTAGTGCCAAAATTAAAAAAAATAGACAAGGAAGTTTATGAAAAAAAAATAGATGAATTGTTGATGATGGTAGGTTTAGAACCTCACATCTATCGTGATAGATATCCCGTTGAATTGAGTGGGGGTCAACAACAAAGAATAGGAGTTATACGAGCTTTAGCAGCAGATCCTTCTATTATTCTTATGGATGAACCTTTTAGTGCCTTAGATCCGATCAGTCGAGAAGAATTACAAGAAGAGTTGGTAAGATTAAAAGAAGAAATAAATAAGACAATTGTTTTTGTTACTCACGATATGGATGAGGCATTAAAGATTGCGGATAGAATTTGTATAATGAAAGATGGTGAAATTGTTCAGTTAGATACTCCTGAAAAAATATTGAGATATCCTGCTAATGATTTTGTTAAGAATTTTATTGGTGAAAAAAGATTGAATAATATATCTGAGATGCCAGAGCTTGAAAAAGTTATTGTAAAAGCAATTACAATTAAACCTGAAAAGGGTTTAGCTGAGGCTATAAAGATTTTACACAAATACAGGGTTGACAGTTTAGTTGTTGTAGATCAATCTAAGCAGTTTTTGGGTGTAGTAGATGTCTGGGATATTTACAAAAATTACAAAAAAGAAGAGTTAAAGATTTGCGATATTATCAAAACTAACCCAATAATATTAAATGAAAAGCAGACTATCAATGATGCTCTAAATTGCATTGGAGAAGCTAAAATAGGTTATTTACCTGTTGTAACTGCTACAGGAGAACTTAAAGGTATAATTACTAATGAAAGTTTGGTAGAAAATATTATAGATGAGTTTTCGATTTAAGAAAGAGGTGTCTAATTTGGGTTCAAAGAGCTTTTGGAGTTTGTTTGTTGGAACTTTAATTGATAGGTGGCCTGATATAGTTAAAGGAGTTATTGAACATGGTGAATTAACATTAATTGCTTTGACTTTATCTATATTAGTTGCAGTACCTTTAGGAATATTGTTAACAAGGTATAAAAAATATTCAGATGTTGTAATTGGAGTAGCTGCTGTTTTTCAGACTATTCCTAGTTTGGCGCTTTTAGGATTTTTGATTCCCTTATTAGGTATAGGAAAGATACCGGCAATTGTTGCACTTTTTATTTATGGTATACTACCGATATTACGTAATACTTATACAGGTATAATTGGGGTAGATGCAGCAATCCTTCAAGCGGGTAGAGGTATGGGTATGACTTCAAAACAGTTATTATTTATGGTGGAACTACCATTGGCTTTAAACATAATTATGGCAGGAATTAGGACTTCAGCTGTACTTATAATTGGTGTTGCAACTTTAGCGTCTTTAGTTGGTGCAGGTGGACTTGGAGATCTAATTTTCAGAGGAATTTCATCAGTAAATTCAAGTCTTATTTTGGCTGGGGCTATTCCAGCTGCATTGTTAGCTTTGTTATTTGATTATATTTTAAAACTATTTGAAAAAAGATTAACACCTAGAGGATTAAAAAATTAAAAAAGGAGACAAACGTATGAAAAAAACATTTTTATTGTTATTAGTTTTGTTTATGGCCTTTGTGTTAGTTGGATGTGGGAAAGCGGATATTGTTGTTGGAGGAAAAGATTTTACAGAACAAGATATTTTGGTTCAGATTTTATCAGAGTTAATTGAAGCTAAAACGGATCTTAAAGTTGAGAGAAAAGCTTATCTAGGTGGTTCAACAGTGGTTGCTAATGCTTTAGATTCTGGTTCCTTGGATATATATGTGGAATATACTGGTACAGCTTTGATTAGTATATTGGATGAAAAGGTTATGAATGATCCAGAAGCAGTGTATG
Organism: Halanaerobiales bacterium; assembly: GCA_030627905.1. Lineage (GTDB taxonomy): Bacteria > Bacillota > Halanaerobiia > DY22613 > DY22613 > JAGMES01. Next base: position 2,290 of record DAOVRZ010000168.1, on the reverse strand, counting down.
ATCTTGTAAAGAAAAGATATATTGAAGAGAAGGATATAATTTGGCTCAAACCATTGGGATTTAATAATACATTTGCTATAACAATGAAAGAATCGAAAGCTAAAGAGATTGGTATCAAAAGTCTTTCTGATTTAGTAGAGTTTTCAGATAGTTTATCTTTCGCTTCAACTCAAGAATTTTTAGAAAGAGAAGATGGGTATAATAATTTACAAGAGGTTTATGGTATAAAGTTTAAAGATGTTAGAGGAATGGATCCTGGACTTTGTTATGTAGCTGTTAGAGATGATAAAGTTGACGTGAATGTTTCTTTTGCAACTGATGGTAGAATACCGGCTTTTAATCTTGTAGTATTAGAAGATGATAAGGACTTCTTTCCACCATATTATGCAGCACCTCTAATTAAAAAGGATACTTTAAATAAATATCCGGAACTTGAACAGGTATTGAATTTGTTAGCTGGAAGGTTAGATGATAAAACTATGGCAGATTTGAATGCAAAAGTAGATATAGAAAAACAGAATTCAAAAAATGTTGCAGTTGAGTGGCTGAGAGAAGAAGGGTTGATTGAATAAGATTATTGATATTAGGTGTTATTTGATTTTAGTAGTAGATGTAGAAACTAAAATATGATAAAATATAAATGTAAATCTATACGGAAGGAAAATGAACAATGAAAAGTAAAGAAATAACACCTAGATATTTAAAAATTGCTTTAGATATAGCATATAGAATTTTTAGTGGTGAGTTTAAGGAAAAGCAAAAAATTAGTGGACGTTCAACTCTTGCGGGCACTTATAACGTTTCTCCTGAAACAATTCGCCGGTCTGTTTCTTTATTAAAAGATATGAATGTTGTTGAGGTAATAGAAAAAAGCGGAATACATGTTATTTCAAAGAAAAATGCACAGCTTTTTATTCAAAAATTTAACACACAAAAAAATATTATAGAATTGAAAGAGAAAAATTTAAATTTAATTGCTCAAAAAAAAGAGATTGAGCGGGAAATAGAAAAAAACATTAATTCAATTATTGAATACTCAATTCAATTGAGAAATTTTGGTATGATCCATCCTTTTGAAATTGAAATCAAACCTTCAAGTCCTCTTATTAATAAGACTGTGGGAGAAACTCATTTCTGGCAGAATACAGGAGCTACTATTATTGGAGTTAAAAGAGATGGAGAATTATGTATATCTCCCGGGTGTTCTTTATGTTTTGCAGAAAAAGATGTTATATTCTTAGTTTGTAAAAGTGATAATTTTGAAAAAATTAAAAAGTTTATTGAGACCGGAGAAATATAATACTATTTAAAGAAAAAATATTATATTTTTTTACAACACCCAGAAAATCACATCTAGGGTGTTTTTTTTAATTTGTAAAGATTGGACTTTGCCGAGGCTTGACTTTTGATAAGACTGGCATATAATAGAAGATAGGGAATGTAAACCCGATATATCAAAAACCTATTGTTGATTTCATTAGGTGAACAAAGGAGATTAAAATATGAGTGAAAATTATAAGTTCAATCAAAATAGTAAGTGTGAATTTTTTCCATGCCATGAAGTAAAAGATCCAGCAAAATTTAATTGTTTATTTTGCTACTGTCCTTTATATCTATTGAAAGATAAATGCGGTGGAAATTTCACTTATACAAACGATAACATCAAAGATTGTAGCAAGTGTATTATTCCTCACAGTGAAGGAGCGTATGATTTTATAATGTCTAAGATGGGTGATGTTATTCAAAAGGCAAGCAAAAGGGATTAAGAAGATTATATAAAGTTTTAAAATAACAGTAGCCCGTCATCTTCAGTCTGATAATTGACTGAAGATGACGGGCTTTTGATAAAGCTAACTCATGAGTGGATATCAAATACGATAACTATAAGATAAAATGTTGTTAAATATCAGAAATTTTTTTTAAATTGTTTTTGTAAGATAAAACATTGACAAAAACGATGTTTTTATTTATAATGAATTATTCTATATCATAGGGGGGTAAAATAATATTTCAACGAGTTAAAGCTAATTGAAATCTGAATTACCAATTGTAGATGAGGAGTGAACAAAATTGGAAGCTTGTACTGAAGTAAGATCAGCTAATAGATACACAAAATTATTAGCAGTATCGACAGGACATTTTATTAATGATTTGTTACTACTCACCTACTAACATTTTACTAAAAAATATTTGGTAAATAATGTGGATTATTTAGCAATGCATAAAAGGATTTTAGTAATTTATGTAGAATGTACATTACTAAGATCTGGAATTTTTGAGGTGACATATA